>CAKZJM010000046.1 GCA_936943315.1 uncultured Methylophilus sp.
CCTGTGCGCCAAGCTCGCTGTCTTCAAACGCAATGCATTCTTCTGCGGACAAACCCAGTTTTTCCAGTGCCAGCAAGTAAATATCGGGATGCGGTTTGCCACGCTTCACCTCTTGCCCACTGGTGACGTGGCTGAAATAGCCAAGCACGCCGGTGTGGGTCAACCGGTGCGTGATATGCGGGATGGGAGAAGAAGAAGCCACGCTACACACAATGCCTTGGGACTGGTAATACTGCAATAAGGCCTGCACACCATCCTTGAGTGGAAAAGCATGGTCGCGCGCTTCCAGAAAGGCATTGAGCCCTTGCATCACATGTTGAAAGTTGGCTTCACTCCCGAGTTGCTGGGTCATCAGCCGGGTGGAGTCTGACCAGACACGCCCCACCAGCTCTACATATTCAGCCTGGGTGTAGGTGATCCCGATGGTGGCCGCGGCTTGTATGCAGCCTTGCATAATAATGCGCTCGGAATCGATCAGCAGACCGTCCATATCAAAAATTGCCGCTTTAATCACCTGCAACACCTGCGTGAGTCAAAACATCATTTTATCGCGACTGCGTTGCGGTGAAACAGACAGTTTTCATCAGACGCCCATTTATTTAAGCACGCATACTTGAATCACATACACAACTTAACAAAGTGTGGTTAATATGATCCTACATGACCCCAGCATAGTCAGAGTGTGTATCACGGAACGTCATGCCATGAAGCGACCCGCCACTGGATGGGAGTTGAAGTTGGTGGCGGCAGTCAACAATAGCGAAGCCTATCGTTAAGGAGCCCCCGATGGATAAAGCAAAACTGTACACCTTGCGCTGGTCAGCCATGCAAATTGCCAGGCTGTCTGCCGACCCCAAAGTAGATGCACTGGCACTGAACCAGATTGAAATCCTCTCGCAATTGCTTGAGGAACCGATCCCCGAAGAATTCAGCCCGCCCGAACCACCCCGGCCCAGTTTGCATGTTGAAGAGGCCGCCCCGGCAAAAAAGCGTTACCCGCTCGGCGAAAAAAAACTGTGGTACCCCGAAGCGGTCGTACGCACTGATATCAAGCGGGCGGCCAAGGGAGAGTACCCCAAAGGCTATCCTTATGGGGCGATTGTCCACTTTACCGCGGGGCAGTACACCAAGGGGGTTGAGAATGCGGTCACGGCTATTTCAAGCAGCCCTTATTTCTTCTGTTGCATAGGCACAGACGGCAAGTTTGTACAGGCCAATCCGCTCAATCAGTGGGGTTACCATGCTGGCGAAAGTGCCTGGGTGATAGACGGCGCAAAGCGCAATGGTGTTTCCGGTTTTCTGGTGGGCATTGAAATCACCAATCCGGGACGGCTTGAGGTGCATGACGGCAAGTATTACACCTATTGGGATACTGCCCGCAAAGATCCTATCGATGCCAAGAAAGTGCGTGTGATTGCGCAAAACAAGGACAATATCCTGGCCGGGGCCTATTTGCCTTATACCAAAGAGCAGGAAACCACCTTGCTTGAGTTTCTGCTCTGGGCCAAAGCCAACAACCCCAGTGTGTTTGACTTTGACTATGTGCTGGGCCATGACGAAGCGGCAGGCCCCAAAGGCATCGGCCGCTGGCGCAAGAATGACCCAGGAGGCGCCTTATCGATGACCATGACTGAATTCAGGCAATTGCTCAAAGACGAATATAAAAAACGTTATGGCTAAGCGCCAGGCAAAAAAATGCCCCGATCAGCCGGGGCGAATTGTGGACTTACCTATCTCTCACAGGCCATAGATTAAAGCATGGACAGAGCGGCAGAGTTGATCAATATCAAACACAGGCAGAAAACACAGAAAAACCCTGTGTTTTGATTGCATTTAAGCCATCGCATAATCGAGTGGCGTGACTGTGACACTCACTTTGAGCTGCTGCGCGCCACCGCCAAGCACGACCCCGCGCATCGGTGACACATCGCCGAAATCACGCCCCCAGGCGACGGTAATATGGTCCTGCTGGACTAAACAATTATTGGTTGGGTCAAAATCTACCCAGCCATACATCGGGCAATAGACCGAGACCCAGGCATGTGAGGCATCAGCGCCTACCAGCCGTGGCTGCCCAGGCGGGGGATGCGTGAGAATGTATCCACTGACATAGCGGCAGGGCAGGCCCAGTGAGCGCAATGCGCCCAGCATCAGATGAGCAAAATCCTGACACACGCCGCGACGGCCTTTCAGGACCTCATCGAGCGGGGTGGAAACATCGGTCGCCTGTGCATCAAACTCAAATTCGGCATGTATCTTCTGCGTCAGTGCCATGGCGGCTTCAAGCAGCGGGCGCTGCGGGGTGAAGCAGGTCAATGCGTAGTTGGCCAATGCCTCACTGCATTTGACCCTGGCCGTCGTATAGATAAAAGGGGCGGCTTCGAGATATTGTGTGCCCTCGCTCTTGAGCATGGCTTGCACCAGCTCCCAGGCGGGGCTCTGCGCCAATGCACTGATTGTGGGCCGCGGCAACACTTCGACCTGAAAGCGTGAGGTGACCTCTAGTGACTGGTGCGGCACAAGCATGGTCAGGTAGTCGGTATGGTTGCCAAAAAAATCCAGGCGCCGTGACTGTTCGGCCGGGGAGGGCTCACAGGCCAGGGTGTAGGAGACACATTGCTGATACGGTGTTTGCCGCGGCATCATGTGCACCATCTGCTGTGACTGGATCACCGGCAGGTCATAACTGTAATGGGTTTGATGTTCGACTTGATAGCGCATGGCAACACCCTAATAGCCTGGGCTCACCAGCGGACTGGCATAACTGAAAAACCGCGCACTGAGCCGGTCAGACAACGTGAGCGTGACCTCATAGGTATGATTGAGCCACTCGGCCAATGTGCCATTGCCTGGCGCAAAGCATTGATCCGGGTCCAGCTGCAACAGCGTCTGCCAGCAATCATTCAGTGCGGTGGAGATACCGCCTGCATTGTCCTGCGCATCCATTTCTTCGAGGTATTTGACCAGCCCTTTGATCTGAAACACCACAGAATTGGGGTTATTGCCATCCATCAGCAGCAGGTCAAGCACCGGCAGCCATTCGGGTTGTGCGGCATAACGGGCACGGTAAGTCACCAGGTTATTGGTCGCCTGTAACAGCCATTCAAGATTACTGTGCTGCGGCATGCCCAGTGCGCGGCTCAACAGCACACACATAAACTGCAAGCGCTCTATCCGCCGCCCCAGCGACATAAACCGCCAGCCCAGGTCACGAGTCATCCAGTCCATGGCGAAACCGGTGAGGGTGACAAAATGATTGATGGCCTGCTCTATATGCGCCAAAGCATCTTGCAGGCTGGCATGCTGGTGCCGAGTAATAAACTGGCGAGAAAGTGTGTTTACGGTACGCCAGTGGTCGTTAGAAATACGTTCACGCAAGTTAAACGCCTGCTGAAACAGTTGCTGCACACTGGTCGCCAGGCTACTGGATTGTTGCGAGAACACGGCCTGGACCAGTAAGGGTTCGATGTCATCATCTGTCCAGGGTTGCCAGTTGGCCAACTCTTCTTCGTCTTTAGGGCTGGGTAACAACTCAAACCACTGGCATAAGCCCTGCATGGTCGACCATTCGCCCGCGCGAGATTCCGGGGTGTATTCCACAAGCGCGCGTATCGTCGCCCGCAGCATGATGGCTTTTTGCAGGTTACGCACCGAATAACGGCCATACCAGAACAGGTTTTCGGCCATGCGGCTGGAGAGGTAGGCGTTCTCGCGTACCAGGTCTTGGCTGGAGGTGGTTTTGCGCAGCAAACTGAAGGGCGGCTGGCTATCATGCGACAACACCCAGGTATCTTTGCTGGTGCCGCCGCGCTGCATGGTCACCACGCGCGCATCTTTGCCGCTGGCAACGCGCGACAAGCCACCCGGCAGGATGGCATAGCCGTTAGGCGTGGCAAAGGCATACACCCGCAGGCTCACCGCCAGCGAACCCAGTTGCGGTTGATGCTGGTGCGTGGTGAGCACCGGCGCATGTGAAATATCTACTTGTTCTTGGGCAATATAGTGGTCAGGCTGCGCGCGCAACTTGGCAATAAGCGCCTCTTTTTGAGTGGCATTCAAGTCTTCAGCAAACACGGGCGAAGCATGCCCTTGCGTATAGGCCGGTTTAATCACCAGGTGATCAAGGTTCTGGATCACATACTCCAGCGCGGCAGGCTCACCACACCACCAGGTCGCTACCGAAGGCATGCGTAATGCCTCGCCTAGCAACGACTGGCACAGGCCAGGCAAAAAGCCAAGCAGGGCGCCTGATTGCAATACATTGGCGCCCAGGGCATTGGCAATCAGCACATTGCCTAGCCGGGCCGCCTGCGTCAGGCCTGCCACCCCCAGCAAGGAGTCAGCATTGAGCTCCAGCGGGTCACAGTAATCATCATCGATGCGGCGCAAAATGGCGTGTACCGGTTTGAGCCCGGCGATGGTCTTGAGCCAGACGACGCCATTGCGTACGGTCAGGTCGCTGCCTTGCACCAGTGGATAGCCCAGATAACCGGCCAGGAAAGATTGTTCGTGATAAGTTTCGTTATACGGTCCGGGAGTCAAAATGACCACCAGCGGCGGCTCACCCTGGCCCAGCGCCGAAATTCCAGGGACAGTCTGCGCCTGGTTGGCCGCCACGCGGTGCCCCCAATGCGCGAGGCTGTCGCGCATGCTGGCAAAAAAACCACTCAGGCGCTCAATATTCAGGTCGCGGAACAGCTCTGGAAAGGCACTCGAAATAATGGTGCGGTTTTCCAGCGCATATCCAGCGCCCGTCGGGCCTTGGGTGCGGTCAGAAACCACCCACCACTGGCCATTAGGTGCACGCGCCAGATCGACCGCATAACTATGCAAGGCGATATTGTCGTAATGCGGAATACCGACGCAAGAAGGCAAAAAGCCGCTATGCCCGTATATCAGGGCGGGCGGCAACTGGCCGCTCAGCAGTAGCTGCTGCTCGCCATAAACATCCAGCAATACCCGATTCAGCAAGGTCGCACGCTGTGCTACTGACGCGGCGATGTGCTGCCATTCATCTTGCGGAATAATCAACGGCAGGACATCCAGATCCCATGGGCGCTGCACGCCATGCGTATCGGCATAGACGTTATAAGTCACGCCGTTATCACGAATCTGGCGCTGCACAGCCTCAATGCGCTTGCGCATGGCCGTAGGCTCTTCGGCCTCCAGCTGCGCGACCAGCGCCTGCCAATGCGGGCGCGCCTGTCCGCTGGCATCCAACAGTTCGTTGTAGCGGTCAGAAAAATAAAGCTGGTTGAGCACCGATTGCATATTGAATAAGGATTTAGCGACGAGACATTACATAACCAGACATTGAGTGTAACAGGATGTTCACTCCTTGGCCTGCCAGCGCAGGTCTAAGGTAAACGGAAAACGCGGATTCGGTGGTTCTTTTACCACATCCACCCGGCCCGGCGTATGCCCATGCGCCCAGAAACGCGCGAACCGCCGTGCCTCTGCTTCATTGGCATTGACAGGGAAGGTGCTGTAATTGCGTCCGCCGGGATGCGAAACATGGTAAGTGCAGCCACCGAGGGACTTTTCACTCCAGGTATCCACCAGGTCAAACACCAGCGGCGCTTGCACCGGGATGGTGGGATGCAAGGCTGACCAGGGGTTCCAGGCCCTGAAACGTACCCCGGCCACATATTCACCAGCGTTGCCCGTGGGTTGCAAAGGCAGTGGCCTGCCGTTACAAGTCACCACATGCCTGCCATCCGTCAAGCCACGCACACGTAACTGCATACGCTCGACTGACGAATCAACATAACGCGCCGTACCCCCAGCGGAAACTTCTTCACCCAGCACATTCCACGGCTCAATCGCCTGCCGCAACTCCAGCTCTATGCCATGATAGGCCACGGTGCCATAGCGCGGAAAACGGAACTCGATAAAAGAGTCAAACCAGCGCCGCTCGAATGCATATCCCGCTTCACGCAAATCGGCCACCACATCGGCAATATCCTGCGCCACACACTGTGGCAGCATCCAGCGGTCATGCAGCTCTGTGCCCCAGTGCACCAGGTTGCCAGTGTATGGCGTTTTCCAAAAGCGGGCCACCAGTGCCCGCAGCAATAAACTTTGCAGCAAACTCATGCGTGCATGCGGCGGCATTTCAAACGCGCGAAACTCCACCAGGCCCAGCCGTCCGGTGGGACCATCCGGCGAGTAGAGCTTATCGATAGAAAACTCAGAACGATGGGTGTTGCCGGTCAAATCTACCAGCAGGTTGCGCAACAGGCGGTCTACCAGCCAGGGCTGTTCGCTTTCCTTACCCGGTGGCAACATTTTCTCCATCTGCTGAAACGCAATGGCCAGCTCATACAGGTTGTCATCGCGTGCTTCATCGACACGGGGAGCCTGGCTGGTGGGGCCGATAAAGGTGCCCGAAAACAAGTAGGAGAGCGACGGATGATTCTGCCAATAGGTGATCAGGCTACGCAGCACGTCAGGTCGCCGCAGCATGGGGCTATCGGCGGCAGTCGCGCCGCCCAGCGTCACGTGGTTGCCGCCGCCCGTGCCGGTATGGCGGCCATCTAGCATGAACTTTTCAGTGCCCAAGCGGCACACCCTGGCCTCCTCATACAACAGGCTCATGTTGCTAACGAGCTCTTGCCAGGTGCTGGCCGGATGGATATTCACCTCAATCACGCCGGGGTCAGGCGTGACACTGAGCAACTTGAGACGGCTATCCCGCGGTGGGGTATACCCCTCCAGCCACAATTTGATTTTCAAATCGCTGGCGGTTTGTTCAACCGCGCTCAATAAGTCCAGATAATCCTCGAGCCGACTCACCGGCGGCATAAAGACATGCAACCGGCCTTTACGCACTTGCACGCACAGGGCAGTGTGTATGACCTCACGCGCCAGGGGCTGGGTGGTTTTGTGCTTGAGCCTGACTTTGGGTGGCTTGGATTTGCCTAGTGTTTCTTGCGCTTCAAATGGGTCTAGAGGAAATGTCGGCTCGATATCTGCCGGTAATTGCCAGGGTAATGAAGACAATGGCAAACGCAGGCCCATGGGCGAATCGCCACCCAACAGATACAAATGCTCTCGCCGTAACGGCCATTTGCTGGTCAGCCACTCACCCGCTGCGCGGCTTTCATCCGGCTTGAGCGGCATGACGTAACCCACAACCTGCCCCAAGCCTTGACTCAGCAGCGATGCCAGCCGTTTGCGTTCGGCCGGGTCTTTCAGGTCAGCTGCGAGCGGGTCAACATTGGCTGGCAACTGTTGCTCCTGCTGCGCCACACTCATGACATCTTCATAGGCTGGCATCACGCAGGCTTTAGGAAAACCCAGCATGCCCGCCAGATGATTGGCAAACGCTTCGGCCTGCGCCAGGTCGTAACCGTCATCACTACCATCCACAGAAAACAGGCTGGCGTCCTGCCACACTGGCTTGCCATCGGGCCGCCAGTAAATATTGATTGCCCAGCGCGGCAAAGGCTCGCCGGGATACCACTTGCCTTGGCCGTAGTGCAAGAAGCCCTGCGGCGCAAAATGGTTTTTCAGGCGCAGTGCCAGCTTGCCTGCCAGCGTACGTTTGTGGTCACCCAGGGCCTGCGTGTTCCATTGCGCACCATCCATATCATCAATCGAGACAAAAGTCGGCTCGCCACCCTGGGTCAAACGCACGTCCATGCTCAGTAGCTGTTTGTCGACCTGTTCACCCAGCTTGACAATGGCTTGCCAGTCTTTTTCGCTATATGGCTTGGTCACACGTGGATCTTCATGGATACGGGTGACCGTCATTTCATGGCTGAACGTCACCTCGGCGACATCGGTGAATCCGGTCACCGGCGCCGCTGAAGAAGGCAAGGCTGTACACGCCAACGGAATATGGCCTTCTCCTGCCATCAAGCCAGAGGTCGGGTCTAGCCCTACCCAGCCAGCGCCGGGAATAAATACTTCAGTCCAGGCATGCAGGTCGGTGAAGTCTTTATCGGTGCCACTAGGGCCATCCAGCGCCTCTACATCTGCCTTGAGCTGTATCAGGTATCCAGAGACAAACCGCGCCGCCAAGCCTAGCTGACGCATGATTTGTACCAGCAACCAGGCCGAATCCCGGCATGAGCCCGTTCGTTTCTGCAACGTTTCTTCGGGTGTCTGTATGCCAGGCTCCATGCGCACGGTATAGCCGATATCGCCTTGCAGGCGCTGGTTCACGGCGACTAAAAAATCCACAATTCCCAGCTCGGGGCGGATCACTTCCTGACGCACCACCTCCATCCAGGCTTGCAGCAAAGGGCCGCCGGGATCAGCTTGCAGATAGGCGGTTAATTCGAAGGCCTGCTGCTCGGTATACTGGAATGGAAAATGCTCGGCATACTTCTCCACAAAGAAGTCAAACGGGTTGATCACCGTCATGTCCGCCACCAAATCGACCGTAAAGTCGAGTTCACGCACCATTTCGGGGAATACAAAACGGGCGATATAGTTACCGTAAGGGTCTTGCTGCCAGTTAATAAAGTGCTTTTCGGGTGTCACCGTCAGTGAATATGACAACACTGGCGTACGCGCATGCGCGGCTGGTTTCAGGCGGACTTCATGTGGAGACAAGTTGACCAGACGGTCGAATTGATAACGGGTGCGGTGATGTAAAGCAACGCGGATAGCCACTGCCATTCCTTTTTAGAATTATGGTTCTAGGCAGTGAGATGCAGGAAATATGCCAGTTGCGTGTTAAATAACCGCAGACGCAACTGGCGGTTGAAGAATGGATGAACCGCTGAGGCAAGTTAGGCTATTTGCCGCCACCGACCAGGTTTTTCACGGCGCTGACAACATCGCCAGGCATCACCACAATTTTGCTGTTGCTGGAATCCGCCATTTTTTGCAGTGACTGAATATAGCGGTCACCCAGCAAAAACGTTGCTGAAGCATTGTTTTCTTTCACCGCCTCAGAAATCATTTTGATCGCTTCAGCCGACGCCCTGGCACCCACCGTTTGCGCTTCAGCATCTTTGCGTGCCGCTTCAAGGCGGGCCTCGGCATTCAAAATCAATGATTGTTTCTGGCCTTCGGCACGCGTGACCACGGCCACCCGTTCGCGCTCGGCGCTGGCCTGCTGCTCCATCGCATGTTGCATATTGGCTGAAGGCTTGATGTCCTGAATTTCTACGCTTTTCACCGTCAGGCCCCAGTCCAGCGCTTCATCGGCAATCGCCTCTTTCAGCTCAGCCTTGATACGGTCACGCGAAGTCAGCGCGTGGTTGAGGTCCATGCCGCCGATAATCGAACGCAAGCTGGTTTGCACCATATTGCGCATGGCTTCGCGGAAGTTTTCAATGCCGTAGACGGCACGCTCAATGTTAGTCACTTTGATAAAAGCCACCGCATTGGCCAAAATCACCGCGTTATCACGTGTAATGACCTCTTGCTCAGGCACATCCAGGATGATGTCCTTGGTAGTGACCTTGTAACTGATGGTGCTGAACACCGGATTAATCACATTGAGGCCTGGCTTGAGTATGCCTGCAAACTTACCCAGGCGCTCAACCACCCACTCCTCACCTTGCGGTACGATGCGCACCCCTTTGGCAATCGCAATCACCACTAAAACGATGACAATGACACTGACTCCGGTCATGATAACTCCCTGCTCTGAAATAATGAGTCGCTCTCAAAAAAGCGTTAACCAGCTAACGGTTCTACCCGCAAGCTATTTCCTTCCACCGCGATGATTCTGGCAGCTTGCTCTACCGCGATGGCGGTATCTGCATAAGCCACCCATTCGCGGCTACCCATGACGCCCTGCGCAAAGCGGATTTTACCGGGCTGCATGGGCGAAATGGCTTCAGTGATGACGCCTTCACGGCCAATCTCCTCCCCTTGTGCCTGACCTACGCGCAACGATGGCTTGCGCTTCTCCAGCTTGCGCACCATGGCAAGCGCCAGTGCGGCCAGCACCGCATAATTGACTGCCTGCAAAGCAAGCGGCATGTCTACCCACAGCAGGGAGAGTACGGCCATGACCAGGGCGGCGATACCTAGCCATAAAAGATACAAGGTGCCCAGCAGCATTTCCGAGCAAACCAGCACCAGGCCTAAGGCACACCACCACCAACCTGCTTGCATATATTGCCTCCAACCCACAACGAATAATTGAAGGCATGGTATCACTAGTTGTGTCAAAATGGGGCAATGACTCAACCGCCTGTCCGCCTCAAGCTCGCCGCCGACCGTCATGAACGACTGGCACAACTGCGCACCTGCTTTCCGCTAGCCGCGGGGCCAGAGCTGGGTGAACAGTGGCAAGGCGGTCGGGCCGAGGCATTGCAACGCCTCTCTGCCGCAGATGCCGTGGCTTACAGCCATAGCCGCAATCACCTCGATGGCGCAGTGACGCGGCTCTCGCCCTACTTGCGCCACGGCTGCCTGTCATTACCAGAGGCCGTAACTGCCATCCGCAACACGTTTGGCCCGCGCGGCATGAAGCTGATTGCAGAACTCAGCTACAAGGATTACTTCCGGCAGGTCTGGTATCGCTTTGGAAATGCCATTGAACAGGCCATGGAACCGCCCAAGGTCGTGCTCGGTGAACCCCCCTTGCCTGAATTTGTCGGCCAGGGATTTACCGGCCTGGTGTGCATGGATGACATTGTGCATGCCCTGCAACACGAGGGTTATGTACACAACCATGCCCGCATGTGGTTTGCATCCTATGTGCTGCACTGGTTAAAAGTAGACTGGCACGCAGCGGCGGAGTGGTTTGAACAGCACCTGCTGGATGGTGACCTCGCTTCCAATCATCTTTCCTGGCAATGGGTGGCCTCCAGTTTTAGCCATAAACCGTATTATTTCAACAAAGAAAACATCCTTAAATTCGGCGGAGAGCGCTGGTGCCAGCATTGCAAAGTCACCTGTCCGTTTGATGCGAGCTATGAAGCGCTGGAGCAACGCTTATTCACTCTGCCAGCTACTTCTACACATCTGCCTGCGGAAAATACAGAGAGTATTGCTAAAAATACGGGAGGGAATGCGCCCATCGATCATGCCGATAGCCTGGTCTGGCTGCATGATGAAATGTTATCTCCCACCCATCCACTGCTGGCAAAAGCCCAGGGAATCGTCTTTGTATTTGACCCAGCGCTGTACGGGCACTGGCCCCTGAAAAGGCTGCAATTTATGGCTGACTGCCTGGCGGAAATTCCAGAGGCAGACATATGGACAGGCAATACACAGCAAGTATTGGCCAGCTACTCCCAGAGACACATCCTCAGCCAGGACACTCCCAACACCTCACTCAAAGCCGCTGTCAATGACGCCAGGCTAGCATGGGTAAAAGAATCCGGTTTATATGACATCACTTTCAGCGATCATGAGTTGATGCGCTTTAGCCGGTATTGGAAAAAAGTCGAACCGCTGGTATTTGCCAAAGAAAAACAGCGTTAAACCCACCATAAAAAAGCCGCCTGGGCAGGCGGCTTTTTGACAGACCATCGCGCCAATTAACGCTGACGACGGCGCTGCATCCAAGCCATCAAAAACAGGCCTGAGACCAGCATGGAAACATTGGCGGGTTCTGGCACCGCACTTACTGAAATGGCCTGGTTCACAAAGTTACTGCCGTTCAAATCTGCATCGGTAAACTTAAACACAAAGAACTTGTTTTCACCCGCTGTGCCAGGCAAAAAGTCGTTATCGTTGGCCACATACAGTGTGTGATACAACACGCCACCCTCTGTAATGTCTTCACCAAAAGTCATGCCTTCCAGTTTTGAAGGCACATTCCCGTTGGTGATTCCTGCAGCATTCAGCGCAGCTTTCAAATCCAGGAACAGGGTTTTTTGCACGGTATAGCCCAGCAAATTCGCCTGGCCACTGATCCCGGCACCTGCATTCAAGGAGCCAATATCCACGGCAAGGTCGCCGCTGACGCCATCGCCATTCGCATCATTGAGGTCGACTTTATAAATGCGTTTTACATCGGCATTTGAGCCATCGCCCAAACCTTTACCATCTCGCTCCAGCACCAGGAAAGTATGGTCATTGACCGCCAAAATCTCACTGCTGTTGTAGGTCTTGTTTTTATCGGCCAGATAGTTATCAAACACATATTGCTTGGTGGCACCTGTGGTTGTATCAATGGTGACAATACGGTTGGCACGGCCACCATCGCCGCCGTCCTGAATGAGTGGACTTTGCTCAAAACCCACCAGCGTTTTACCGTCAGGCGTAATCGCCAATCCTTCCATGCCCTTGTTGGCAACCCGGCCACTGCTGTTGCCACTGATTTCACTCGCGCCCTGGCTGCTCAGGTTGCTGGCAGTAAACGCCGATGGCAAGCTGTATACATTGGTTCTGGCGCCCGTGGCACGGTCAAACTGGTAGACATAAGGGCCATACTCATCGGTGATATACACGCGCTTGCCGTCATTAGAGACGCGAATGGCTTCCGGGTCAAAACGCGCATTATTCGAATTGGTTGAGTTGCTGCCTGGCAGGAAATTATCAGAACGGCCGTTGAAATAATACTTACCGCCGTCAATGGTCGCCCCACTACCCAAGCTGTAACCATTGCCGCCTGATGTGCCTGTGCCAGCCGCGCCTGTGCCATAGTTTAACGGCGTGTTGCTGTAAAGCAGTGTGGTGCCGGTCAATGTTGGGGTCAGGCTGTAGCTATAGCTGCTGCCATTAAAACTTTGAGACAAATTGAGCGACAGCGTCTGATAGCGGGAAATATAAGACGTGGTGTTATCTACCAGCGGATTATAGGCGGTGGCGTTTGGCCCGCGATCAGGCAACGCCAGGAATGTATTACCGCCAGCCCAGGCCAGGCCAGAACCCATGCCACCCAACACATTCTGATGGTCGACACCATTCTCAAGCACACCGGAGAAACTGGAGAGGTCAGTCGTGCCAGACAGCGTGCCCAGTGCAATGAGGGAAGGGGTGGCCTGTGCCAGGGTAGGCAATGCCAGCGAAATTGCCACCGTCATGGCAGCCAGTTTAAAAGTCATCTCAACACTCCTTAATTTAAAAATTTTGTTTAAATTAATCGGTGCCAGTGAATTTAATATGACAGGACTAGCGGCACAGTGCTGCGGGCACCAGATCAATGGGTTGGCTGTGGTAAAATCCCGCGCATGACTACACAAACCAACACCACTACTCCGCGCGAACTCGCCAAATCGTTTGACCCGAAATCCATCGAAAACCAATGGTATGCCTTCTGGGAAAGCAAAGGTTTTTATGCCGCAGGCCTCAACCCTGAAGTCAAAAACAATTTCTGCATTTTGCTGCCGCCGCCTAACGTCACAGGCACCTTGCACATGGGCCATGGTTTTAACCAGACCATTATGGATGCGCTGACCCGTTATCACCGCATGCGCGGCGACAACACGTTATGGCAGCCGGGCACCGACCATGCCGGGATCGCGACGCAGATTGTGGTGGAGCGCCAGCTTGATGCACAGGGCGTCAGCCGCCATGACCTTGGCCGCGAGAAATTCCTGGAAAAAGTGTGGGAATGGAAAGAATATTCCGGCGGCACCATCACCCAGCAGATGCGCCGCCTGGGCACCTCGCCAGACTGGAGCCGCGAGCGCTTCACCATGGATGCGGGCCTCAACAAAGTGGTCACCGAGAGCTTTGTCCGTCTGTACAACGAAGGCCTGATTTACCGCGGTAAACGCCTGGTGAACTGGGACGTAAAATTGGGCACAGCCGTTTCTGACCTAGAAGTGGTTCAGGAAGAAGAAGACGGTTCAATGTGGCATATCAACTACCCGTTAGCGGATGGTTCCGGCCATTTAACCGTAGCGACCACCCGCCCGGAAACGCTGGCGACGACCGCACACTGCGCCAGCGGTCCGCTCGATTGCACATCCGCATGCAATTCGATCGCGGCCGGCGGTTGCACGGGAGCTTCGAATTTCACATCCACCTGCGTCAGCACCGCCGCCCCGCCCGATCCGGACGATGCCGCCGCGATGCCCGAGGACCTGAGGCGTGAACTGGCCGAACTCGGT
>CAKZJM010000047.1 GCA_936943315.1 uncultured Methylophilus sp.
ATGTGCATCTTCATCCACGACGATAGAAGTCACTTCGGCTGGAGCCAATGCGTTAATGACGAACTGCGCAGGGTCCATGCTCCACAGCACGATATCGACACGCTCGCCACCCAGCTCAGAGGTCACAGCCTGCACACGTGAACCACGCATGCCCACACAAGTGCCCACGGGGTCCAAACGCTGGTCGTTAGTTTTCACTGCAATTTTAGAGCGCAAACCAGGATCACGTGCAGCTGAACGGATTTCCAGCAAGCCTTCTTCAATTTCAGGTACTTCCAACTCAAACAAACGCTTGAGGAATTCTGGCGCCACACGTGACAAAATCAATTGTGGGCCACGGCCACCGCGGTCTACGCGTGACAGGTAAGCGCGTACACGGTCACCCACGCGCAGGTTTTCTTTCTGGATCATGGCCTCACGCGGCAGCAAGCATTCAATACGGCCCACTTCAATGATGGCATTGCCTTTTTCCATACGCTTGATCACGCCAGTGACCAGGCTTTCGCCCCGCGCCAAAAAGTCCTGGATCATTTGCTCGCGCTCAGCTTCGCGCACCTTCTGCAAAATCACCTGTTTTGCAGCTTGCGCGCCAATACGGCCAAAAGAGATCGATTCCAATGGCTCTTCGTAGTAATCACCAATCTGTCTGCCAGACGCTCTTTCGTCTTCTTCGTCAAATTGGTAAGCCGAGCTTTCCAGCAGGTCGTATTCTACATATTGCCAACGTCTGAAGGTTTTATAATCCCCCGTCTCGCGATCAATCTCAACACGGATATCAGCACCTTCTTCATGGTTCTTCTTCGTTGCTGAAGCCAATGCCAGCTCCAAAGCGGTAAAGATCACCTCTTTATCCACATTTTTTTCATGGGCCAGGGCATCCACCAACAACAATAATTCACGACTCATCGTAATCTCCAACTCACCGTACGGATTAGCTAAAACAAATTAATCAAAGACCGGGCTCAAGCGAGCCTTGTCGATATTATCCAGCGACAATCTATAAACCCAGCCATCGCACTCAATCACTACCTTGCCTTCTTCGACGCCTTGCAACAGCCCCAGGAATGTTTTTCTGGGCAACGTGGTCTCAGTAGCCTTGGGGCCATCATCTTTGATACCCACGCGCAATTTGATCTGAGCGCGCTCACCGGCAAACCGCACAAAATCACCTTCTTTGCGCAAGACACGATCCAAC
>CAKZJM010000048.1 GCA_936943315.1 uncultured Methylophilus sp.
AGGTTCAGTTTGTTGGACGCCATATATACCAGTTGGTGGCGTTCTTTATCAATAAAAGTCAGTGCTTGCCCACCTTGGTAGCGTTGCAGCCAGGCCGGATCAATATACCCTTGCGAGGTATATAGCTTGTGGGCCTGAATGCCGAATATCCCGACAGAAATGTCAGAGTCACCCAGGGCCTGAAGCGCATGGGCTGGCACAAACATAACCGCCCAACCCGCTCTTTCAAGAATGACCAGGTGATGGTTCTGCCAATCGGCAATTTTGATGTTGGTCCATAGCCGGGTGCCATCTGGCTCGACCCTGAAGGGTTTCCCTAGCGCAATGCCGTCAAATAGTTCAGAAATTGAGGAGCACACCACACGGCTGTTTTGAATATGAGCGACTGCTTGCAGAAAAAAGCCCGTGACATTGAATTCCTGCATTTTCTGGATGTGCTTGGGTAAACAAGCCTCACTCTCGGGGACGGTAGAAAAATAATCTACGATATTGTTGAATTGGTCGCGGGTGGTGCTCATGCGCATCAACACACCATTGGTAACGTGGCGCAGCCGGGTCGTCTCTTTGGCCACCATCTGGTTTTGCGCAATCATGAGCGACAGAAAAATGGAGAGACATGCGGCCACCACAATGATCAGTATGGTCACGCCGACAAGTATTTTCTTGCTGCGCCAACCCTTCTCTAACACTTCATCCATTGATGATCCCTCCCAAAATACGTTAATGCGATCTCACTCAAAACATAAAGGCCAGGACAATAGTCACTGGCCTATGGGAGTCATGGAATGAGCGTACGCAATCTGGAAGTGACCGAGTAGATGCAAGGTGCAAGAGTGATAAGTGTCATTTTAGTATTATCGATCTTGTTGTTCTGATGGATATTTGTGTTGTTAATATTTGTTTTGCGTAACTTCTCGTCATCGACAGTGGCAGGCCGTTTCAAATGCCCTGCCGCCATCTATTTGTTAATTTCTTTTATTTTAAGAGTTGCAGCATAGCAGTTACTGTGAAGAAGTGCATGTTTAGTTATCGTATTGAATAATGCTGAGCTCACCATCTGATTCGAGTTGCATCTGTTTGACTTTGGCAATGTGTTCAATCCCATCTTCACGCAGTTTGGCCATGATGTCGTCACGCGTAATAAATTCGCGTCGCATGGCACGCGTTTGCAGTACGCCGTGACGCACAAGGACGAGCGGCGGAGGCTCTACCAGCTTTCTGATCCAGAGGTTGCGGTAACTGAGCCAGTCAATCATCAGATTCCAGAAGACAAGCACGGCAATTAAAACCAGCCCATCCGGGATGGTTTTTGCGTCGCCACTCATCGCGTTTTGCGAGGCATCCGCCACAATCACCACAAATAAAAAGTCTCCCACACCGACATTGCCCATGTCCCTGCGCAAAATTAACCTGAAGATGAGAAACAGAAACCAAAAGACGATGGAGCCGCGCAAGAAAATTTCCCAGAATGGGACTGAGAGATGAAAAATTGAGAAGTCCATGATGGGAAGCCCCGTGTATAAAAATGCAACGTTGAAAAGTGTGCCATTAACCAGTCTGGCATTTAAGGATACGTCCCTATAGGGCTGGCATTTAAAAGTGCCTATATGCTACCCACGCACGATCTTTTTACTTTATCAGCTGGAGAGGAATTTGATGTAGGAAAGGGCTGAATTTTCCGGTATCTGACCATTCCTACAAGCATTTCAGCCGTATGCGCATAGCGGGTTTGTGCACATGCCTGCATGATGACTTCACCTGTATAAAGATCAATAAGGAGAAGAAGATGAGCACACTACTATGGGTAATCTTGATATTAGCCTTGATTGGCGCGTTACCTACCTGGCCTTATAGCACTAATTGGGGGTATTACCCGAGTGGTGGTTTGGGCTTGGTGCTCGTGATTTTGCTGGTGCTTGCCCTGACTGGAAGATAACGATTGCGTATTCAATCCGGAGGAGAATAAATGACTGAGACCGACACTGAAAGCGGAGTCGATCAGGCGGATCCAAATGCACATACCGCGGCTGATCAATTGCACTCACCCGAGCAAAATGCACATCTGTTGATGCGCATTTTTGTACATCATTTTAAGCTGTTAACGGGTGAGTCATTGCTGGCAAGCAAACTCAGCAGTGTCTGGTATGACCAGCATAAAAGTCAGCAAGACCTCATCAGCGGTTTGGAGTATGCAAAAGCGCAGTCATGGATCACGGCGCTTGACCAGGCTTTCAGACTCACGGAAGCGGGTTTTACGAGAGCCAGCAGCGAATGATCAGTAGGAGGCGCGGAGTCATAGATTTCACGCCTCCTTATTTTTTCGATCACTAAATTTTAGCGAGTATTGAGTGCTTATTTGTCTCCGATAATTTCAGGCTGTATATCTGGCTCTGCCGGTTCGGTTGGCTGATAGGGCGTATCAGGATCCGGTTTAATCGGTTTATGGCTTTCTTCAGGAAACACCGGATGCGTCGTTTCATTCGCAAATAGGTCGTTCATGGTTCACTCCTTCATACATGATAGATAAATGCATCATTAGGGTCACAAGTGAATACCTTACTTCTGGCGGCTGACCGCTTTTATCAGGTCTTGCCTGATAGTGTTGTCAGAATCTCTTGCTCTTTGAATCTTTGTCTTCGGTATTTCTACGCCAAGTGCACTTCTGTTTAAGCTCGTCATCGTGAATGCGAAAGGGCCAGGCTTTCGCCGTAATTGTCCGAACATTCTTACAAAAACTTCAGCCTAAGTCGGCTCGTTTTTTGGCATCCACGCGCGCATGATGAAA
>CAKZJM010000049.1 GCA_936943315.1 uncultured Methylophilus sp.
CATGTTTTTCCTTTTTTTGTTGTTGCGTCAAACTTTGGTCATCCATGATGTCATTGATTTCTTTCATCCGAATTCTTCGAATGTTTAAGCGGACTGAGTACTGAGTACAGGTAGCCTCTTGATTAGCCTCCACTTTTTTGATTTCTGGCTTAGAAAAAGGCATGGCTTTTTCATACGTATTTGTTGTTGTGATTGTTGTTTGCTTTGCGCATGACGCCGCTAGTAAAGCAACCAAAAAAATGATGACTCTTAACACAATCGCTCCCACCTTCTACTCGCTTGTTTACAACCCAGATTGACGGATTTTAGAGTAGATCAGCGTGATTGGGGCTGCAAATAACAAAAGCTAACGACACTAAGGAAAATCAGCCACCAGGCCCGTTTATCTGACAAGGATTTGAGAAGGCTCTTATCGTGATCATTTGCGCAAATATATTTAATTAAATCTCGGTGAATCTAACGAGGTGACCAAATGAACCTGCCTCGAGAAACTGCTGAAGTAATCCTCTTGCGCGGAGAGGAAATGATTCCTTTTATTGGGAATGCGACCATACTTAAGGACTATCCCATACACCCTTTACCCCCTGAGTTCACTGGCAAGCGGCAACACCCCATTCTTAATCACGGTGAGTTTAAATTCGAGATGAGAGAAGGGGGTTGTGAACTCCCTGTGATATGTAGCTCCACCCATCATCAGGTCAGAAAAGTCCATAACTATTAGATTGGGCGAATTTAATCGCTATCAGGATTTATTGAGCTGAAGCTCTTTATGTTGTCTTGGGAGCGTATCCAATCGCGGTCCATTCCGTGCCTTCTTCCAAGTCTTGCCATGGAATCCGAATCTCGGTTTCGAAAAGAATGCGACCATTCATTTGTTTAGCCCCGTTCGGCGTGGCATATCGTTTTGAGACGATATATTGGTCTGAGTGTATGTCATATACCTCGACCTTATACACGGTGACAGTATCGCGTTTTAAATCCTTTTTTAAGTCTGTTTCTAATCCGCTCATCATATTCTCCGTACGGATGATTTATATAACGTCCTACCCTCATTGCAGATATTGCCTGATTCCATGAAAAGCTGCCTCGACTTAATCTTCCCTCATCACACATTGCAGCCGGTAGATTCCGCCGCTACGTGATTGACTGCTGAGGTTTAACCGCCAGCACATCTTATTGACTATCAAGCTAAGGAGCTAGCATGGCCCAACATCCACAAAACAAAAACACCGATTCTACCGTCCCGTCCTCGAATGGTGCCGAGGACATACAGCCAACGGTGAAAGAGGATCCCCTCAATGAAAACATTCTGCCTAATATTGACCCACTTAGTATAGACCCTGATATTAACGACCCGCCGATCAATCCGCCTGATGGCGATCCAGACTCAGGGATTGTTGATCCTGACGTCAACATTCCAGATCCTGATGATCCAGGCAAGATCAGCAATCCGGATGCTGGCATTTAACTCAAAATTTGAGGGCTCACATTTAATTTTGCGTATGCAGTCATTCCATTTAAAGCACTTAAATAATCGATTGATAGAGTGCGTCAAAGTTTCGAGCAACGCGTGTTTTAAAGGCGGATATAGACCGCTTGCGTCCATAGAAGCAGGGTTAGATGATAAAAAGAAAGGCCGGTGTCCCGGCCTGATATTTAACTCAATCAATATTGCTATTGATTGAGTTAAAGCCTGCTGTTCTGCATCAGGTTTGTGGCTGAGCAACTGCCTGCTTGCTTTGTTCCCGGTTTTGCGCGTGGCTGCCGGTCATGTAATGGTTGATTGTGTCGCTGAGCGGCATCGGTTTGTTCAGGTAAAAGCCTTGGGCAAAAGCAACGCCCATCTCTTTCAGGCAATCCAGCGTGGCCTGGTCTTCAACATACTCTGCAATCGTCAATATATCCATGGATTGCGCGACGCTTTGTATGGCTTTGGCCATAGCGAGGTCTACCTTGTTGCTGGTGATCTCTTTGACATAGGCGCCGTCCATTTTGAGGAAGTCGACCGGCAAGTGTTTCAAATAGGTGAATGAAGACATGCCGCTGCCAAAATCGTCCAGCATGAACCGTGTGCCGCGCTTTTGTAATTCATGGATGAGTTTGATGGTGTTGTCTATGTTGATAATGGCGGAGGTTTCAGTGACTTCGAAACACACTTTTGTGGGTGGGATCTCGTAAGTATCAAAGCAGTTTTGGATATAGGGCAATAACTGGGCATCGCCTAATGAGGTGCCGGACAGGTTGATGCTGACAATAAAAGGGCTGTCGTGGCCCTGCGTTTTAAATAAGGGTTGTAATGCCATAAAGGCATGCTGGATGACCCAACGGTCAATCTTGGTCATCAGGTGGTAGCGTTCCGCCGAGGGCAGGAATTCGGCGGGAGGGATAATGCCGCCATGTTCATCGCGCTTGCGGATGAGGATTTCATAAAACGGCGGCAGTTCTTTGTTTTGCAGCGGGAAAATGCCCTGGCAGTAGAGCACGAAGTCATTATGCTCTATGGCTTCATTGATGCGTAGCACCCATTCCATTTCAACATGCCGTTTAAGCAGCACGTCATCTTCAGGATGAAACAAGTGAATCTGGTTACGGCCATTATCTTTTGCCACATAACAAGCTGCGTCTGCGTGGCGTGTAATCTGGCCGACATCTTTCAAATCAGACGTGATTTCGACAATGCCTATGCTGATGCCGGTTTGAAACAGGCGGCCTTCGTGCATGAAGCGGAAGGTCTCGACCATTTGGCGTAACTGGGCAGCAATTTCAATGGCTTTTTCCACCTGGCAATAGCTCAGCAATAAGCCAAATTCATCGCCGCCAAGTCGGGCAAATGTATCTTCTGCGCGGATACGCTGGCTGAGGATCATGCTGATCTGGCGCAACATTTCGTCGCCCGCCAGATGGCCGCAGGTATCGTTAATGACACGGAACTGGTCAAGATCCATATAACAGAATACATGGTTGGCCCTGTGCAGCTTCACGTCTTGCAGGGCTTGCTGCAAACGCCTTTCGAGCTCCTGGCGGTTGACCAGTCCGGTGAGGGCGTCATGCCGTGCCTGGTAACGCAATTGGGCTTGTGCATCTTGAATGCGGTGGCGCATGTCGGCTTCGACATGCTGCATTTCCTTGGAGATCTGATTAATCGTGCTCTGCAACGATTTGATTTCCGGCAGAGTGTTTTTGCCGTTGCTGACTTGCTGGCTCCCAATCATGAAGCGTTTGAGGGCTGAGGTCATGTCGCGGATGGGCTGGCTGATTGAGCGGCTGACCCAGCTGACCAGGATGGAGCACAGCATGAGCGCCAATGTGATATAGCCGACATTTTTGATAAATGCCTGCCGGTGGTCTTCAATGAGGGAGGCTTTATCAATGGCCACAAACACATAACCCAGCAATTGGCGTTTAGTTTCGGTAGAAAAGACTTTTACCATGGTGATGTCATGGGTATCTTGCTGCATGACCACGGTATCTTGCTGCATGACCACGGTATCTTGCTGCGGCAACGCTTCTTGCATGCTGAACGAGGTGCCGAGATTCGCCACCGGGCGGTTGTCCGCGTCGGCAATGATCAACGATAAATATGGCTCACGGTTGAGCTGGCTGGCTTTGAGCAGGCGCTCTATATATTGCTGGCCTTGTAATTCGGTTTGCTTATGGATCACCGCGGAAAGGAATTTTGCGGTGGTGAGAGCATGTTGCGCCAGCTTGTCTTCTTCGCGTTGCAACTGTTCTTTAAAGTCAAACAACAACAAAATACAGGATAACGCAAACACTGGCCCGATCACCAAAAGCAGTAATCTGGACTGAATGCTTAAATGTTGGAAGAAAGGCATGGATTCCAAGTAATCTAATTAAATTGAATCAGTAGGCGCGTATACCGCCGGCAGAATAGCCATCGATTCTGATTCATGACAACCCCCCGAATTTCGTGTATAAGTCCAATGATTATCACCATCACACCCCGGCCAATCTGTTGAGTTTCAAGCCGTGGATTGTTCAGTTTTTATCGTGGACCTAGTGTATTTGTTTTCGCATGATACAGCAACTTTATATCACTGATTACCTGTCTGAATCGGCTGCCCAACCGGCTGCCATGATCCAGTCTCTGGTCGAGCAATGCCCCTCGTTTTTAAAGGCGCAATGGCAAGTGCAGCAGCGCACTCCGCTGGCCGCATTGTGGCAGCACCTTGGTCAAAATAGCGATGTCACTGCGGCAGTGTTGTCTGCAAGGCAGGCTGGGCCTGAGCCTCGCCCGGCTTTTTGCCTGCTGCCTGTGCATTTGGGCTTGCGGCGAGATACCTTCAGTCTGCAATCAGTGCTCCCCCTGGCCGTAGAGGTCTATGCAGCGTTGACTGAAAGATTGAAAAAGCACTTCGTGGACGATTTTATCGTTCACGAAGATGCGAGCCAGCGTTACTGGTGGGTCACGCCGTTGCGGGACATCGAGACGCAGACGCTGTGGCCACAGGACTGCCTGTACCAGCAGGCATTTCAATGGCAGCCGCAGGGGGCAGGGGCGTCTGTGATCCGGCAATGGACCAATGAAATACAAATGTTATTGCACGACGCTGCGTATTTGCCAACGGTGGCTGATTGGCCGGAATCATTAAACAGCTTATGGTTTGCCAGCGTGAGTCCGCTCCCGGCCTGGCAAACGGGCAAAGCGGTGGTCAGTGGGCAAGGGGAGATATTCTCCGGTTTGCAAGCCAGTCAATTAAGAGTAAAACCAGCGCTTCTAAAAGACATGCTGGCCGATCAATCCATCACTGAGGGTTTGTGGGTGGCGGACCGCTGGCAAGCGGTCGATTGGCTAGCGGTCTCACATGGCTTACAAGCAGGGCAGATTTTCGGGTTAAGGGTGGTGATGCCGTTTGCTGAACGGAGTGTTGAGATTCACTATAAAAAACAATTGCGCTGGCAATTTTGGAAAAAGCCATACACGTTGGACACCCTGTTACAAGAATTGGAAACGACCCTGGTCACAACCAGGTAAGTGGCCCTTTACTAAAAAGATATCCATGAGAGTTCAACAAAGATCTTATTCCCCCACCGTTTTCGAGGCCTTGCAAGCCCAAGGCATGCCCGCGTTGCTGGCCAGATTGCTGGCTGCCCGTGAGGTGACGGCCGAAGACTGGTCGCTGCAGGACATGCCGCATTTACTCAAGCCCGAGGCGCTCACGGGCGCTGCCAACATGGCACAGCTGCTGGCCGAAGCGATTGCGCAGCAAAAACGCATACTCATTATTGGGGATTATGATGCGGATGGCGCCACCGCGACCAGTGTAGCCATGCGCGGCTTGCGCATGATGGGCGCCCAGGTCGATTTTCTGGTGCCCAACCGCTTTGAATATGGCTACGGCCTGACGCCGGAGATTGTGGCGCTGGCGGCCACCCAGCAGCCGGATGTGATTTTGACCGTGGATAACGGTATCGCCAGTATAGATGGCGTGGCGGCAGCCAAAGCGCTCGGTATGCAGGTGCTGATTACCGATCACCATCTACCTGCTGAACAGGCACCTGCTGCTGATTGTATTGTCAACCCCAACCAGCGCGGCTGTGCGTTCCCCAGCAAACATCTGGCGGGCGTGGGCGTGATGTTTTATGTGCTGATAGCCCTGCGTGCAGAACTCAAGCAACGCGGGCTGCTGGCGGAGGATAAGGTACATTTGGGTAGCCTGCTCGACCTGGTGGCGCTGGGCACAGTGGCCGACCTGGTCAGGCTAGATGCCAATAACCGCATCCTGGTCAGGCAGGGTCTCAAGCGGATCAGGCAAGGGCAGGCTTGCCCAGGCATTCTGGCTATCCTTAAGCTGGCTGGCCGGGATGCAACGCAAGTGAATGCGCAGGACTTGGGTTTTTACGTGGGGCCCCGCCTGAATGCCGCGGGCAGGCTGGATGATATGACCATTGGCATCCGCTGCCTGCTGGCCGAAACACCGCAAGAAGCGATGCAATATGCACAGCAGCTGCATGTGCTGAATGCCGAGCGCAAGCAGATTGAGGCCGAGATGCAATGGGATGCCATGGCCGACCTGGCCCAAGATTTCCGCGACGATCAATACACGATCAGTGTTTTTCAGCCCGACTGGCACCAGGGCGTGATCGGCATTCTAGCGTCGCGGATTAAAGAAAGGTTTCACCGCCCGGTGATTGCTTTTGCCGATGCCGGAGATGGGCTGATTAAAGGCTCTGGCCGTTCTATTGCAGGCCTCCATCTGCGCGATGCGCTTGACCTCGTCACCAAGCAGCAGCCTGATTTGATTGTGAAATTTGGTGGGCATGCCATGGCGGCGGGCCTCAGTATCCGCGCCCATGACTTCACGCGCTTTCAGCAGACATTTGAGCAAGTGGTGCAAAGCCTGATAGATGCGCAGGTGTTGCAAGAGGTGCTGGAAACGGATGGCGCATTGACCGTACAGGAAATGACCATGCAAACAGCCGAGTCATTGAGCAATCTGGTTTGGGGGCAAGGCTTTCCGCAACCGGTATTCTACGACCGCTTTGAAGTATTGCAGCAAAAAGTGTTGGGTGAAAAACATTTGAAACTGCGCCTGCAAAAACAAAACCAGCAGTTTGAGGCGATTTATTTCCAGCATGCTGAATTGTTGCCGGAGCAGATTGAGATTGCCTATGTCTTGCAGGTCAACGAGTTTAACGGCAACCGCAGCTTGCAGTTGCAAGTGGTTCATGCGGTAGTCGTCTGACATCAGTGAAACATCAATCTTGGCCCACAATTCGTGGCCAGATATTTAGCCTTAGAGAGTCTGCCTTAAATACGGTAAAATACAGCCTTCATTCAAGAGGTTAAGCATGGCTCGCCCATTTAAATCCCCCAAAGCTGCTCCTGCGGCCCGCCCGCCCAAAGTGCAATCGCCCGCGCCCGAGGCCGTTGAAGGTCAAGACGCGCCTTCAGCATCACGTGCAGGACAGCGCTTGCACAAACTGCTGGCCTTGGCCGGATTTGGCTCGCGCCGGGATATGGAGACCCTGATTGAAACGGGCCGCATCACCATTAATGGCCAGGTAGCACAAGTAGGCGCGGTGGTCGATGAGCATGACATCGTGCGCCTGGATAGCCGTATTCTGCATTTACCGTTTGAGGCTGAACTGCCGCAGGTGCTGTTGTACCACAAGCCTGAGGGCGAGATGGTGACGCAGGATGACCCGGAAGGGCGCGCCACGGTATTCGATAAATTGCCACGGATCAAACAAGGTAAATGGATTGCCATTGGCCGCCTGGATATGAATACCAGTGGTTTGCTGATTTTCACCAACTCAGGCGAATTGGCTAACCGGTTTATGCATCCGCGTTATGAAGTTGAGCGCGAGTACGCGGTACGCATTTTGGGTGAGCTCACACAAGAGCAAATGGCGCAATTAACCCATGGTATCGAGCTTGAAGATGGCCCGGCTAATTTTGAAAGCATTTATACCAATGGCGGCGAAGGCGCTAATAAATGGTATCAGGTGGTGATTAAAGAAGGGCGTAACCGTGAGGTGCGCCGCCTGTTCGAAGCTTTTCATATGCCTGTGAGCCGTTTGATGCGCGTGCGTTTTGGCCCGGTGGCGCTGCCGCCCCGCCTCAAACGTGGCACCATGCTCAAACTTGAGCAAAAACAGGTGGTGGCTCTGCTGGAATGGGCAGGCTTGCCTGTGCCACGTAAACCGCTCAAACAATTGAGCCCGCATGAAAAAGACCGCGCTACCCGCGTATTTGTACCCAAAGTGCGCAAACAGCGCCGCAGCTTACTTGAGGCGGCGACTTCTCCAGGCTCTGCTGAGCGTCCGCAACGCGCTGCACCATCGCAGCCACGCCGTATCCGCCAGGAATCCGACTTGGTACAGGCCTCTCGCCAAAATGCGCGCCTCAATAGCGGCGCCAAGAAGCGCAGCGATCGTAATCGCAACCGCGGTTAACGGGTTGAAAAAAGCACTTCTGAGAGAAGTGCTTTTTTTATGGTCGTGCGTCTGCGTTTTTCGAGTTTGGTTTATTGAACCTGAAAACCCGCCTCAATCAAATCTTCTTTGGTCAGCATAAACACAAACTGGTCGCCAGCACTCGTGTCTAGCCAGGTGAATGGCAACTCAGGATACGCTTCATGCAAAGCATCACGGTTATGGCCGATTTCCACCACCAGGATGCCGCCATCATTTAAATATTCGGCCGCCTGCGTCAGCAGGGTGTGCGTATGGTCCAGCCCGGCAACCCCGCTACCCAGCGCCAGTTGCGGCTCCTGGCGGTATTCAGCGGGTAATTCTGCCATGCTGGGCGCGTCTACATATGGTGGATTACTGATAATCACATCATATTTACGGCCCTTAAGTGCGGTAAACATATCAGATTGCACTGCCTGCACCTGATGCTCAAGCCCATAACGGCCAATATTGATATTACAGACGTCTATCGCATCCGGTGAAATATCGACCACGTCTATGTGTGCATTGGGGAACGCCTCTGCCAGTAAAATGCCCAGGCAGCCTGACCCGGTGCAAATATCTGCTGCTGACTCCACCATCTCCGGGAACTCCACCCAAGGCTGCAAACCATCTTCCAGCAGTTCCGCAATAAATGAGCGCGGCACAATCACACGTTCATCCACGTAAAATTTGAATCCACGCAACCAGGCTTCCTTCACGAGATAGGCAGTCGGCGTATGCTCGGTGACACGCTTTTCAATCAGCGTCGCCAAGTGCTGGTTTTCTTCGCTGGTTAAACGTGCGTCCAGAAAGTTATTCAGTGTGTCATGCGGCAGATGCAGCGCACTCATGATCAGCCACACCGCTTCGTCATAGCTGTTGTCAGTGCCGTGACCGTAAAAAATATCAGAATTCTCAAAACGGCTCACGGCGTAGCGCAGCCAGTCACGGATAGTGTGTAAGTTTGTCGTCATATTATTTCAGTAACAATAATTCCATGGTGCGCTTGTAGGTTTCCTTGAGCGGCTCGATGTCGGCCACCGCCACACATTCATTCAGTTTGTGTATCGTCGCGTTCAGCGGACCGAACTCAATCACTTCTTTGCATATGTCTGCAATAAAGCGGCCATCCGAGGTGCCGCCAGTGGTGGAGAGTTCGGGGCTAATGCCGTAGCTTTGTTCAATGGCCTGGCTAATGGCAGCAACCAGTTCACCGCGCGGGGTGATGTAAGACTGGTTGTGTTCCCAGTCTAGGGTGTAGTCAAATCCGTGGCTATCGAGGATGGCATGTACGCGTGAGCGCAGGCTTTGTTCGGAGCTGCCCTGGCCGTCGACTTCCGGGCAATAACGGAAGTTGAACAGAATCTCAACCTCGCCGGGGACGACATTGGTCGCGCCTGTACCGCCATTCATATTGGAAATCTGCCATGAGGTCGGCGGAAAATACTCATTGCCTTGATCCCACACGGTTTCCACCATGTCCTTGATGGCAGGGGCTGCCAGGTGAATGGGGTTTTTGACCAGGTGCGGATAAGCAATATGGCCCTGGATCCCTTTGACGGTGAGTTTGCCGGATAAGGAGCCACGGCGGCCATTTTTAATCATGTCGCCCACCAGTTTGTTGCTGGTAGGTTCGCCAACGATACAGTAATCAA
>CAKZJM010000050.1 GCA_936943315.1 uncultured Methylophilus sp.
TTGATCGGTTCTACAATTAAATCCAGCGTGTCATTCACCCCTTCAATCACAGTACGGAAGTCACCTTGGTGTTTGCGTGTGTCGGCCCGGACAAGAATGCGACCCTCTTTTGCCGCTTGCGTGAGCATTGCCGAGTCATCAAGCAATTGATTCACGGCGTTGATACAAGTGTTCAGGTTATCTTTCAGGGCGTTGAAATCACCGTGGTAAGTGTCGGTGATCAGTTCAGGAATGTCGCCGTGTGAAATGCGCTCTACATAATTGGCGGCGACGTTCAAGGGGGTGATCACCGCATCCAGCGTTGCGTTCACGCCTTCTACAATCTTTTTAAAATCGCCCTGATGCTTGCTGGTATCCGCACGGGTGGAGAGCTGCCCCTTCACCGTCTCCTCTGAGAGCCAGTTGGCATCAGAGATCAAGGCATTCACTGCCTGAATACACTGATTCAGGTTCTCGCGTATGGTGTTGAAATCACCCTGATAGGTTTCGGTGATCAGTGGCGGAATCTGGCCTTTTGAAATATGGTCTACGTACTCGGCGGCCACGTTCAACGGCAGTATTACGGCATCCAGCGTGTGGTTAACACCCTCTACAATCTTGCGGAAGTCTCCTTCGTGCTGGCTGGCATCTGCACGCGTGGACAAGCGACCAGCCACTGCGGCCTGAGACAGCATATTGGCATCTGCGATCAAGGCATTGATCGCATCTATACAATGATTCAAGTTATCTTTGATGGCATTGAAATCGCCATGATAAGTATCGGTAATCTTGTCCGGCATATTGCCCTTGGCAATATCCGACACATAAGAGGCCGCGACATTCAAAGGGGTAATCACGCCGTCCAGTGTCTGGTTAAAGCCTTCGACCAGTCGTTTAAACGCACCGTTAAAAGCAGCTGCATCAGCACGGGTTGAGAGCTGGCCGGCAATCGCCGCTTTTGCCAAACGCTGCGTCTCCGTGGTCAGGGAATTCAGGGTATGTTGCAGCACCAGCATCGAATGCGCGACACTGCTCTCATCGTCTGCGGATAATGCAATATGCGCAGAAAAGTCACCATCAGAGAAACGGCCTGCCAGTTCTGATAAGGCCAGAGGGTCCATGCCCAGGCGCTTTTTGACCGTGCTGACAATAAAATAGCCCAGGCCGCTGGCGAAAGCGATCAATAGCAAGACCATGGCATAATTAGTGATCTCTCCGCGTGAAATGACATGTGCCGTTTCAGTTTCCAGATCTTGTGCGGCCTGATTGGTGTAAACCACCACCTGGTCCACAATGTGGCGATGGGCCTCGTAAGCCACACTTAGTTCGTGTAAGGAAACCGCAATCTGTTTTTGGTCCTGCGCGTTGAGTGCAGGCAAAAATTTGTCATCATAAATCGCAAAAAAAGCCTGGCCAGAGGTATACAACTGCTCAGCCACCAATTGCTTGATCTCAGGGCTGGTGAGCTTTTGTTCCCAGTAGGTATGGCGTTTTTCAAAATCTGCCCTGAGTACATCCACCTTTTCGCGCAAATGTGCGGATTGGAGTTGTGCGGATGAGGCGTCGTTCATGGCCACACTTTGCAGTATTAATTGCCAGGTTTCGATCAGGTATTCCGGCGGTGGCAGTACATCGGCGGCCAAATCTTTTTGCGTGATGATTTTGTTGTATTGATTGCCATTGATGGCCACTTGTTGATTGGCTTGCAGGTTGAAATAGACAAACACACACACCGCAATCAAGATGGTGGACAAGACCCCGGTGATTAAGGTCGACAGCTTGAGCCTTGCGAGTTGCATGAACAATTCCCCCTTATTTTTGAGATCCAATAGATGCGATAGGCTGAGCCTGTATTAAACCTTGAAAAGAAAGGTTTATATTGGTCAATAAGGTTGGTTTTGATTGGTTAAATATATTATTTATATAAAAATAATTATCGCAGTAATATTTAATCGGAATGTGATTGTTTTGAAAGGCATTTTTTGTTGGGCAGTCATTTTTCACAATGGAGCATATGTGCCCCACAGCATAGCCACATACATCAACAAGTTTTTACGTTTGCTGCCTCTGATGGATGGTTTGTGGGTAACGACAACTGCAACGATTAATAGACATCCCGCACATAGCGCTTTTCCTGCGCCATCGTTGCGACATAGTCATGCGCGGCCTCAGCACTCATCTGCCCATGGGTTTGGACGATGTTTTTCAAGGCAGTGTCTACATCTTTTGCCATGCGGCTGGCGTCGCCACACACGCAGAAATGGGCGCCCTGTTGCAGCCATTGCCAGAGCGCTGCGCCGTGTTCCAGCATGCGGTGCTGTACGTAGATTTTTTCTGCTTGATCGCGTGAAAATGCAGTGTCCAGGCGGGTGAGCACGCCTGAGGTTTGCATCGCTTCGAGTTGATCGCGGTAGTAAAAATCGCTGGCGGCATGCTGCTCACCGAAGAACAGCCAGTTCTTGCCCTTGGCGGCGGTGGCCTGGCGTTCCTGCAAAAAGGCGATAAAAGGGGCGATACCAGTGCCTGGGCCTACCATAATTAATGGGGCATCCGGGTTCTTGGGCGGGCGGAAATGTGCAGAACGTTGCAGGAAGATTGACACCTCGCCCTCTTGCGCCCGGTCCGCCATAAACGTGGAGCAGACGCCGCCACGTGACAGGTGATCTCCATAACGCACAGTAGAGACGGTTAAATGTACTTGGTCAGGATAAACCTTGGGACTGGACGAAATCGAATACAGGCGTGGCTGCAGCCGTTTTAATGCGGCCAACCAGTCAGT
>CAKZJM010000051.1 GCA_936943315.1 uncultured Methylophilus sp.
GCAAGGCCAGGCGTTGCGCGATCCATTCCGGCAATTGTGGCAGCGGGACTTGGTTAAGCACCAGTAACACGCCGTGTTGAGACAGCGCTTCATACCAGGCGCTGCTGGTCATATCGCGGTCAGGCGCGGGCAGGGTGATGATAATGGTGGTATCTGCTGCGGGCAGTTCGGCCAGTTGCTGCAAGGCTTTGGCGCCTTCAACGCCGGGTTTGCCGGTGGGAATATTAATTTCGAGGATGCGTTGCTCGGCAAACAGCGAGAAACTTTGCAGAAACTGGCTGACTTGTCCCCAGTTGAAATAACGTTCTACGGTAAAGCTGGCGCGCTCCTGAGCACCATGCTGGCGCGCCGCAGCGCGGATCTGGTCGATAGCTTCTGTGATGGAGAGTGGCTCGTCACCTGCCAGCACAAACAAGTGGTGTTTTGGCGGCAGGGATTGGGCCAGTTGCGCAGCCTGGATGCGCATGGTTATTGCGTCTTTTTGAGCGCTGACAAACGACGCAGGATGCCATTGAGCACGTCGGTCTGCATGCTCTCGGTCAGCAGCTTTTGCTCGGCCTGTTTAGCCAGCAAATTGGCATCGTTATAGGTGTAGTCACGACGGCCTTCCATAATCAGCGGTAAGGTCCACACGGCTTCATCGGTCATTTTGGTACGGTATTGCACGCGATAGTAGAGTTCGTATTCACGCACCACACCGGTACCGCTCAAGGACAGAATCCGTTGCTCGTTTTCTTCCCGCAGCAGCTCCAGTTGCAGTTCGGCCTCTTCAGGGTCGGTCACTACCTTGATGCCTTGCTCGGTCAATGCCTTTTGCAGGCCTTTGTTGATCAGCGTGGAGCCTTTGATATAAATGGTTTTAAACGCAATTGGCGAAGGTTGGCGCAAATGAAAACCGCAAGCAGTGAGCATGACTGACAGTGCCAGCATGCTAAACCAGACAATCAGACGCTTATGCTTGAGTATTCGCAGCAACATTCGCTCCTTGGTTAAGCCACCACAATATTAATCAATTTGTTAGGCACCACAATGATTTTTTTCACGCTGCCTTCATTGAGAAACTTCTGTACAAAGTCCTGGTTGACGGCGGTGGCTTCAATCTGTTCTTTGGCCATGCTTTTGGGGATGCTGATGCTGCCGCGCAACTTGCCGTTGACCTGCACCACGTATTCCACTTCGTCCTGTACCAGGGCTGAGTTGGCGGGTTCTGGCCATTTTGCGGTCAGGATATCGGTGCCCAGCTTGAGGCTTTGCCACATGACTTGCGTGATGTGCGGTGCAATCGGTGACAGCACGCGCAACAGGATGCTGTAGCCTTCAAAAGCCACGGCTTGCCAGTCTTTTTCGGCTTCTTTCTGCACTTTTTCCAGCGAGTTGAGGATTTTCATGCAGGCAGAGGCGACGGTGTTGAACTGTAACTTCGCCAGATCGATATTGGCCTGTTTGAGCACACTGTGAATTTCACGTCTGTGGTTAGCCAGTTCGCCTGTCAACTTGTTTGGCAGGTCTGTTGGTTGCGTTTCAGACAAGGCATAACCAAAATTCCACACCCGTTTCAGGAAACGGTGTGAGCCCTCTACGCCGCTGTCAGACCACTCCAGCGTTTGTTCTGGCGGCGCCGCAAACATCATGAAGAAGCGAGCGGTATCCGCGCCATATTCTTCGATCAGCGATTGCGGGTCTACACCGTTGCGCTTGGATTTGGACATGGTGCCTATGCCTTGGTAGTCAATGGCTGAGCCATCCTTGAGCAGTTTTGCACCAGTGACTTTGCCGTTGGCGTCTTGTACCAGTTCGACTTCTTCTGGGGCAAAATATTCAATGCCGCCTTTCGCCGTGCGACGGGAGAAGATATGGTTCAGCACCATGCCTTGCGTCAGCAAGTTGGCAAAGGGTTCGTCGTAGTTGACCAAACCCATGTCGCGCATGACTTTGCTCCAGAAGCGGGAGTAGAGCAGATGCAAAATGGCGTGCTCGATGCCACCAATGTACTGGTCGACCGGCATCCAGTGATTGGTTTGCGCATCGACCATGCTGTCTGCGCTAAAACCAGACGCATAACGGGCGTAATACCAGCTGGAATCGACAAAGGTATCCATGGTGTCGGTTTCTCGCTTGGCGGGTTTACCGCAGCTTGGGCAGGTGCAATTGACAAAGCTTTCCAGCTTGTTGAGCGGGTTGCCTGAGCCATCCGGCACGCAGTCTTCCGGCAGTTTGACCGGTAACTGGTCGTCAGGCACCGGCACATCCCCACAGCTGTCGCAGTGGATAATCGGAATCGGGCAGCCCCAGTAACGCTGGCGGGAGACGCCCCAATCACGCAGGCGCCAGTTGGTTTGTTTGCCACCCAAGTTTTTCTCGGCCAGGTCGGCCGCCACGGCGTCTACCGCTGCTGCATACCCCAGATCGTTATATTTGCCAGAATGGATGCACACGCCTTTGGTTTTGTCGCCATACCATTCTTGCCAGCCAGCGAGGTCAAACTCCTGACCGACCACGCTAATCACTTGTTTGATCGGCAGCTGATATTTTTTGGCAAAGCCAAAGTCACGCTCGTCATGTGCAGGCACGGCCATCACGGCGCCTTCACCGTAAGTCATGAGCACATAGTTGCCCACCCACACCGGGACTTGTTCGCCAGTGATTGGGTGCGCCACGGTCAGGCCGGTATCCATGCCTTCTTTTTCCATGGTGGCCATGTCGGCCTCCATCACAGAACCTTGCTTGCATTTTTCGATAAAGGCTTGCAGTGCCGGATTGTTTTGCGCCGCATGTGTGGCTAATGGGTGCTCGGCGGCCACCGCGCAGAATGTCACGCCCATGATGGTGTCAGCGCGGGTGGTAAATACCCAAAGCTTGCCATCATCTATGAGTTGGCCGTCATTATTTGCAATGGTGTGCGTAAAAGCAAAACGGACGCCCACGCTCTTGCCTATCCAGTTGGCCTGCATGGTTTTCACGCGCTCTGGCCAGCCTGGCAGTTTGTCCAGGTCATCCAGCAATTGTTGTGCATAGCCGGTGATATTCAGATAATAGCCAGGGATTTCGCGCTTTTCCACGACCGCACCGGTGCGCCAGCCACGGCCATCAATCACTTGTTCATTCGCAAGTACAGTCTGGTCGACCGGATCCCAGTTGACGACCTGGGTTTTTTTGTAGGCAATGCCTTTTTCCAGCATGCGCAGAAACAGCCACTGGTTCCATTTGTAGTAATCAGGCTGGCAGGTCGCCAGTTCACGGCTCCAGTCAATGGCAAAGCCCAGTGATTTGAGCTGCTTGCGCATATAGGCAATGTTGTCATAGGTCCATTGTGCGGGCGGCACACTGTTCTGGATGGCCGCATTTTCAGCAGGCAAGCCAAACGCATCCCAGCCCATGGGCTGCAACACGTTAAACCCTTTCATATGGTGATAACGGCTTAACACATCACCAATGGTGTAATTGCGCACATGCCCCATATGCAGTTTGCCACTAGGGTAGGGGAACATGGACAGGCAATAGTATTTGGGTTTGCTGCTATCGGCCTTGGCCTGAAAGCTGAGGTTAGACTCCCAATGTTGTTGTGCCTGTTGTTCGACTTCTTTGAATGGATACTGCTGTTGCATGTGATGTGCGATGGGAAAGTAAAAAATTGATTATACCTTGAAGCGGTTTAAATGCATGCAGGCAAGACCATTTCAAGGTGTAAAAAAGCCCGCAGATGCGGGCTTTTCATACGGGCTGGAATTACTTTAGTGCGCTAAAGATTTCTTCTTTAATCGTATTCAGCTCGCCGAGACCATTGACCTTGACGTATTGTGGTGCGCCGCTGACGCCTGACTTGGCCCAGTCGGAGTAGTAACCAATCAGTTGCTCGGTCTGGTCGTGGTAGACCTGCAAGCGTTTGAGGACCACTTCTTCCTTGTCGTCATCGCGTTGCACCAGGTCTTCACCGGTCACATCATCTTTGCCCGTGACTTTGGGTGGGTTGAATTTTACGTGGTAGGTACGGCCGGAAGCAGGGTGGCTGCGGCGGCCACTCATACGTTCAACAATCGCCTCGTCCGGCACGTCGATTTCCACCACGTAATCAATGGCGACACCGGCGTTTTTCATGGCTTCGGCTTGTGGAATGGTGCGCGGAAAGCCGTCGAACAGGAAGCCGTTGGCGCAGTCTGCATCTTTGATGCGCTCTTTCACCAGGCCGATAATCACTTCATCAGGCACCAGGCCGCCAGCATCCATGAATTTTTTGGCTTCCAGACCCAATTGAGTGCCTGCCTTGACTGCTGCGCGCAACATATCGCCAGTGGAAATTTGCGGGATATTGAATTTTTCTTTGATAAAGGTGGCTTGTGTGCCTTTACCGGCACCAGGGGCGCCCAGCAGAATCAAACGCATAACATGCTCCAAAAATGGGGATTGAATAGAAAAACAGGATTATATCAGGCTACGCTTTAAATCTGGTGTAGGCCGTGCAGGTTTGCGCTTGTGATGTGAGGCTAGCCCGTCAATTCAAGCATGCTCAGTGAGGTAATTGCTGATGGCGACAAATTCAGCCACGCCGAGATTCTCGGCGCGTAACTGTGAGTCTATATTCAAGGCCGTAAAGCCAGCGTCATCAAGCAGCCCTTTCAGCGTATTGCGCAAGGTTTTACGCCGTTGACCAAAGGCAGCCGTGACCACTTTGGCAAACAGGGCTTCATCTTTGGCCGGGTAGGGCAGCGTGGCATAAGGCACGCAGCGTACAAAGGCTGATTCGACCTTAGGCGCCGGGTCAAAGGCTTCTGGCGGCACGGTGACCATATATTCCATATGCAAGCGGTATTGGAGCATGACTGACAGGCGGCCATATTCCGAGTTGGATGGTTCAGCCACCATGCGCTCGACCACTTCTTTTTGCAGCATGAAGTGCATGTCTATGATTTGCGAGGTGTTTTCGAGCAGCTTGAACAGGATGGGACTGGAAATGTTGTAGGGCAGGTTACCCACGACGCGGATGCGGTCGCCTATGGTGGCGAAGTCAAATTTCAACACATCCGAATTGTGGATGGTGATTTTTTTAGGCGGGTAAAACCCTTGCATCCACTGGATGATGTCGCGGTCGATTTCAACCACATGCAGATGATCCAGATGCTGGATCAACGGCTGGGTCATGGCACCCAGGCCGGGCCCGATTTCCACCATAAGGTCATCCGCCTGCGGATGGATGGCGTTGATCAGGCTTTGGATAATGGCTTGGTCAATTAAAAAGTTTTGACCGAATTTTTTCTTGGCAATATGTTTCATGAGAGGGAGGTGTGTCGCGACTTTGACAAGTCAATCGCCAGTTGAATGGCACTGAGCATGCTGCCAATATCGGCTTGGCCGCTGCCAGCAATATCGAGCGCCGTGCCGTGATCGACTGAGGTACGGATGATAGGTAGGCCCAGGGTGACATTGACGCCTTCGCCAAAACTGGCATGTTTGAGTACGCTCAAGCCTTGATCATGGTACATCGCCAGAAAGACATCGGCTTCAGTGAGATTTTTTTGCGAAAACATGGTGTCCGCAGGCAAGGCACCGACCAGTTGCATGCCTTCGCCACGCAAGCGATCCAGCACGGGATTAATGGTTTCAATTTCTTCCATGCCCAGGTAACCGTTTTCCCCTGCATGTGGATTGAGCCCTGCGACATAAATGCGTGGCTGGGCAATGCCGAATGTGTGCACCAAGTCATGATGCAGGATGCGTATCGTGGTTGTGAGTGATTCTGCTGTAATGGCGCGGCTGACTTGTGTCAGCGGCAAATGGGTCGTAGCCAGGGCCACCCGCATGCCGCCGCCCACCAGCATCATCACCACTTGTGCCGTATTGGTTTTTTCTGCCAGGTATTCGGTGTGTCCGGTAAATGCGATATCGGCATCATTGATAATGCTTTTGTGCACAGGCGCCGTCACCATAGCATCAAACTCGTGTGTCAGGCAGCCTGATAACGCGCGATCCAGCATTTGTAAAACCGCCGGGCTGTTACGGGCGTTGAGCTGACCCGCCATGACTGGTTCAGCCGTGGCTACCGGCAATACCGTTAAATGCCCATCGCCACGATGCTGCGGGGGGCTTTCTGAGTAAGGAGTGAGGTTAATCGGTACATCCAGCTGTGCAGCTCTGGCCTGCAAAGCAGCCGGATCGGCCAGGACCGTCACAGAGGCTAGCAGTGGCGTGTGCGCCAGTTTGACGCAGATATCCAGCCCGATCCCGGCGGGTTCACCGGCGGTAATGGCAATACGCGGTAGGCTGTTCATTGCTTAAGTGCGGTCTTATGTGTTAGAACTTATCTTCTAACCGCAGCTCGACAAAGGCTTTGTCACGCAACTCATGTACCCACTCGTTATACGCTTCTTCGGCTTTACGCGCACGGATTTCCTGGCGCGCCTTGAGACGTTTGGATTCTTTGGACATGTCCTGTTTACGGCGCTCTAGCACCTGGATCAAATGCCAGCCAAACTGGCTGCGTACTGGTGCGCTAACTTCGTTAATCGCCAGCTCAGCCATGGTTTTCTCAAACACTGGCACGGTGTCGCCAGGGCTGATCCAGCCTAAATCACCACCGTTAGAAGCACTGCCATCGTCAGAGTATTGACGGGCCATGTCCTGAAAAGGCGTGCCGTGGTCTATGCGTTCCTTGATGCCATCAATTTTCTGCTTGGCTTCCTTGTCAGACAGTACTTCGTTCGGCTTGAGCAGGATATGGCGCACATGGGTCTGCTCTACAATCAGCGTACTGCTGCCTGCACGACGCTCGTTCAGTTTGAGGATGTGTACGCCATTACCACTACGGAATGGACGGGAAATCCCGCCGACCTGCAAGGTTTTGATCAGTTCCAGAAACTCTGGAGGCATTTGCTGGCCACTGCGCCAGCCCAATGTGCCGCCGTCCAGAGCGTTTGAGGCATCTGAGTAATTGGCCGAGGCTTTCTCAAAGCTCATGCCTTCTGACAAGGCTTTGATCACTTGCTCGGTGCGCGCCCTGGCTTTCTGGATATCTTCAGGTGAGCTGTCTTCAGGCAAGCGGATCAGGATTTGGGAGATATTAAATTCATCCAGGTCACCTTCTTTTTCCTGCGTGCTCAGGTAATTGTCAATTTCGGCTTCTGAAATGTTCACTTTGTTATCCACATCCCGCTCGCGCAGGCGGGCCAGGATAATATCGTTGCGGATATCTTCACGGAATTTGTAGAAGCGGGTGCCATCTTCTTCCAGCGCCTTTTTAAAGGCAGGCAAAGTCAGGTTGTTTTGCTCGGCAATGCGCTCTATGGTTTTGTCTAGTTGTGCGTCGTCGACTTTGATGCCAGTTTGTGCGGCCAGTTGCAACTGCAGGTTATCTACAATCAGGCGCTCCAGAATCTGTTTCTGCAAGACGTCATCTGGGGGTACCTCGACGCCTTTTTTAATCATCTGAGCTTTGACTGACTCCATGCGTCCCATGAGTTCCCTTTCCGTGATGACGGATTGGTCAACGACCGCAATAATGCGGTCCATTTTTTCAATTGGGGCTTTTTCTGCGGCAATCAAAGCTGTGGAGGTGGCCGCAGATAGCGCAAAAACGAGGGTCGTTAATAAATGGTGTAAGCACTTCATCATTGCGAGTTCTGGTCTCTGTAAATTGTCGGGATATCATACGTGCGCATATAGCTTGGAATATTGCGCTTGATGACATTTAAGGGGTTGGCGCCGATTGAAGTCAGCCCACCCAGTTCGAGTTGGAAGAACATAGCGTAGTTAGCATTGGCCGTGGCCGTTTGCACGCGTTGCATGACGGCACGCGCTTGCCAGCAACCCGCATCATACTCCAGGCCGCCAAGGAATTGCACGGCATTGCCATCGCGGATGGAGTAGTTCAGGCGGGTAATGCCGTACCAGC
>CAKZJM010000052.1 GCA_936943315.1 uncultured Methylophilus sp.
AATCCGCAATTTATTTCGTGCCCGCAAAGCAATTTGGTGCTGGGCGGCAGTAAATCGCTGGATCAACTGAGTTTTGGCTATGAGTTGGCCCGCAAACATCATGGAATACACTGGATACAGGACAGCGTGACCGGCGTTGACATGATCAATAAACAGGTCAGCTTAACGCGTGGCACCGTCAGTTATGACCGGCTGGTACTGGCGCCAGGGGTAGATTTCAATTACAGCAAAATCCCCGGCATGTCGGCGCCAGTGACAGACATTCCTCATGCCTGGAAAGCAGGAAAACAAACTGTTCAATTGCGGCAGCAACTTGAAAGCATGCCGGATGGCGGCGTGTTTGTGATGACGGTGCCCAGCGGGGCTTACCGTTGCCCGCCTGGCCCTTATGAACGTGCCTGCCAGGTCGCGCACTATTTCAAGCAGCACAAACCGCGCAGCAAAGTGATTATCCTGGATGCGAATGCAGATATTGTTTCGAAAAAGGGGCTGTTCCTGCAGAGCTTTAACGGCGCTTACCAGGGCATCATTGAATACCATAACAATAGCGAAATCTTACAGCTGGACACGGCAAGTAAAACCATCAAAACCGATTTTGAAACCATCCGTGCCGATGTGCTAAATGTGATTCCACCGCAGTTAGCAGGCAAAGTCGCCCAAGTGGCTGGCCTCAACAATGTCGATCAACGCTGGTGCGAAGTCGACTTTGTCAGTTATGCCTCCAGTTCACAGCCTGACGTCCATATTATTGGCGACAGCATTTCTGCCGGACTGCCTAAATCGGCGCATATGGCGACCTCGCATGCCAAAGTCTGTGCGGCCGCCATCATAGACTTGCAATCAGGCAATGCCCCAAACCCGTTACCGGTATTTGCCAACACCTGTTACAGCTTTGTTGATGCCAAACAGGCCATGCATGTAGCCAACGTTTACCGCTATGACCCGGCTAAAAAGGCTATGGTCGCGGCTGAAGGCGGAGGTGTATCGCCCAAGGCCTCAGAGCAGGAAGGCGAATACGCACAGGCCTGGGCCCAAAATATCTGGGCAGATACCCTGACATGACCACCACCCAGTCACAACGCTCGCCCGCCTATAAAGTCTACTGCTTGTGCCTGACTGGCATAGCCGCGCTGTTGTCAGCCATCGTGTTACATGACGCGATGGCTGAGACTCCCTCGGCAGAAGCTGCCCTGTCTACCCTCGAAGTCCCCGCTGGTTTAAAGATTGAGCGTTTTAGCGATGTCAGCCGCTGGGGCGCGCCCCGCATGCTGGCATTGGATACGCAAGGCAGGCTATTGGTCAGCCTGGCCGATACCGGCCGCGTGTTGCGCTTGAATGCGCAAGGCGAAGCAGAGGTCATTGCCCAAGGCCTGAATGCGCCCCAAGGCATCACGTTGCTCGGCGAAGATTTACTGGTAGCGGAACAAACCGGCGTTGTGAAACTGCCCAAACAGGGAGATGGCTGGGGAGCGCCGCAACCATTTATCCGCCTCTTGCCCAGCGGTGGCCATAGCCTCAAAACGCTCAAACTCTCACCGGATGGTTACCTGTTTATCAATGTTGGCTCCAGTTGCAATGTCTGCGCAGAAGAGAATGCGATGCGCGCTACGGTGTTGCGCTATACGGCCGATGGACGCCCGGCGGGCGCATTACTGACAATTGGTCGCCATGCGCAAAGTGCCATTTGGGCCACTGGCCTGCGTAACAGTCAGGGGTTTGCCTGGCATCCGCAAACCGGGGAGCTGTTTGCCACCAACAATGGTGCCGATAACCGCAGTGGACAAAAAAATGGGGCGATCGATGATGACTTGCCGCCAGAGCACCTCAACAAGATTGAAGGTGGCAAGCATTATGGCTGGCCCTATTGCTGGGGCGACCCGAAACAATCTGGACAACTGTTCCAGGATCCTAACTTTATCAGCGAACCAGGTATTTGCCAGCAGTCCCAAGCTCCGGCCCTCTTATTGCCTGCCCACAGTACGCCGATTGGCCTGACCTTTTTAAACAATAGCCGCTTGCCTGCGGAGATGCAGCAAGATGCCATTGTGGCCCTGCATGGTTCCTGGAACCGCAAACAACCCAGCGGTTATGCCTTGCTGCGTGTACAATTCAGGAACCAACAGCCTATTGCCGCCGTCCCATTCTTGACTGGCTGGCTGCAAGGCAAACAGGCCTGGGGGCGCCCGGTCGATGTGATTGTGGGTGCTGATGGCTGGTTGTATGTCTCGGATGACCAGACCGGCTGGATTTACCGGATTCGCAGCCAATAAATGACCGGCGGCTGCCAAGTTTTTTAGGAGCAAGTGATGAAACGCATTCTAGTATCTTTAAGTAGCATATTCTGCCTGGGCTGGCTCAGCCTAAGCCACGCAGAAACACAACCTGCCTTGGTTATTCAGGTGCCGGAAGCTTTTTACCAGCACCCTGTAAGACTGCTGCATCCTTATATCAACTACTGGCATAACCGTGCAGAAGCCGCAGAAAGCACCGGATTAAGCAGCTTTCAGGCACAACACTTTGCCACCACCAGTTGCGAGGCAGAAGCCAAAGGCCAGGCGTTGGTGGTGATCGAACCGAATATGTTCTACAACCCGCAAACGGGCGTCTTTTACAGCGAAATCACCGCCAAGGTATACAACACGCCGGGCGCTGACAGCGCTTTGGGCAAACCACTGATGACGGTGAAAGGCGAAGGCCAATCGCGTGGCTGGCTCACTTACAACGTCGAGTACTCAACGCATCAGTCTTACCAGCAGGCGTTTGACCTGGTGATCCAGCAGTTGCAAAAAAGCCCGGTGTTTCAGCACTCTGTAGAGCAGGCCCCGGTACAAACTTACCAGGCGTTATGCAATAGCATCAATACCTTGTCTCAACCCAAAGCATTTTTCTAGGAGTATGTATGTTGTTTAGCCCAGCTCAGCGCCACCGACTGATTTCCACCGTGATGGCGGCCTTGCTCATGACCCTCGCTAGCCATAGCCACGCCCACGGCCTGGAGCCAGTCAGCGGATTATTGACACCGGAATCTGTGGTACAAGCCGCTGACGGCAAGATTTACGTGTCTGAAATCAATGGTTTTGGCCAGGATGGCGATGGCCAGATTCGTGTCATAGATCACGGCAAATCTTCAGTACTGGTGAAAGGGCTGGACGACCCCAAGGGATTGGTCATCATAGGCACTGATTTATATATCGCCGATAAATCGCGGGTGTTACGAGTCTCTTTGGCCCAGCCAACGGCCACTGCCGAGGTGTTTCTGGCAGCGACTGACTTTCCTAAAGTCCCGCAATTTTTGAACGACCTCAGTGCAGATGCTAACGGCAATCTGTATATCAGTGACAGTGGCGATATTCTGGGCACCGGCAAAGGCGGCGCCATTTATAAAGTCACGCCGCAACGCGCACTGAGTTTGCTGCTGGATGGCACCATAGATGCCCGTATCTTAGCTCCTAACGGTTTACTGGCCGACGCCAAGGGCGAACAGTTATTGCTGGTCGATTTCACCTCCGGCGTGCTCTACAACTACCACCTGCAGACTAAAAAACTGGACGAAGTGGCGAGCGGCCTGGGCGGCGGTGATGGCATTGTCAAACAGGCTAACGGCAATATTTATGTCAGTGACTGGAAGTTAGGCAAGGTCTACCGTGTGGACCCGCAACATAAGGTCAGCCTGATTAAAGAAGGTTACCAGTCTGCGGCGGATATTGCGCTGACGCAAGATGACCACCATTTGCTGGTGCCAGACATGAAAGCGGGCAAACTGGACATCATAGAGCTGCGTTAAGGCTAAGCGCTCACTGCCGGATAAAAGTAGCAGGCAAAAAAAACCACGCCTAAGCGTGGTTAAGTGAGAGGATACACACGAAACTGCTGATTGCCTAAATGTTGCTGCAGGGAATTCAGCGCACTTAGGCAACTTCACAGTCACTTGGTTTGCGCAGTTTTTTTGTCAGCCTCCTTTTGGGAGCTGACCGCTGGCTGCGCGACAGCGTGTCTGGCTACTTTCAAATGTTTCTGCATTTCAACCTGGTCATGCGGGGAGGGGTTAGTTCCCGCCACGACATAGGCTGAAAAAATAAATCCTGAGATGACTAACATGGTCTTTTTCATGATCGCTCCTGACCGGTTTGCCTTTTCATTTTCTGTGCTTATCTGGCATGTGGTGATATGTTTGTTGCCCACATGAGACACAATACGCCCGTCGGCTTACAGCTAACTTACACCTGGCTTGCATCAAACTTACAACCCTTAAAATACGATGGCATTGAGTTACACTGACAATATTCAAACAAGCAGGTAACCGCGATGCGCCTATTAATAGTGGAAGATGATTTAGTCATTGCCAACGGACTGGTCCGGGCTTTGGGACAATCTCAATATGCTGTGGATCACGTGACGGATGGCAAGCAGGCGTTACGCGCCATCCAGGATGACGTGTATGACCTGGTGATTCTGGATCTGGGATTGCCGACCATGGATGGCCTGGAGTTATTGTCGCACCTGCGCCAACAGGCCAACCCGATTGCGGTGCTGATTTTGACCGCCCGTGAAGATGTGGCGACGCGGGTTCAGGCACTGGACCTGGGGGCAGATGACTTTCTGACCAAACCTTTTCACCTGGAAGAGCTTGAAGCCCGTGTGCGCGCCCTGATCCGCCGCAGCAAGCTTGGCAACAACCTGCCTCTGCAATGTGGTAACCTCAAGCTGGATGTGGCAAATAAACTGGCCTCGATTAATGACCTGCCGATTACGCTGTCGGCACGAGAGCTGAATTTGCTGGAAACCCTGATGATGCGTGTGGGCAAAATCATTGCCAAGGAGCAAATCATGGAGTCCCTCTGTAATTGGGATGAAACCTTGGGTGACAATGCCATTGAGGTATATGTGCACCGCCTACGCAAAAAAATTGAGCCCAGTGGTGCCCATATCCGCACCGTACGCGGCCTGGGATATATGCTGGAAGCAGAACATTTATAAATGACCACCATCGGCCCCCGCGCACTTAAAAACCAGCTTCGCCTGTGGTTGTTGCTCACCATGCTGCTGGTGTTGGGCGTCTCTGCCGCGTTGTCTTATTCGCGCGCCTTGCACTATGCCACGCAGGCTTATGACCAGTCTTTATTGCGTACGGTCCTGGCTCTTGCAGATGAAGTCATTATTGACACCAATAATGAAGTCAAACTCGAGTTACCCGAAATTGCCAGCCATCTGTTAAGTTACAACGATGGCGACCATATTTACATACGAATCAGCGCCCCCAATGGCAAGCTGGTGTTTGGTGAAGCGCATTTACCGTTACCGCATCAGCCGCCTGGAGGCAACCAGCAGGTGTACTACAACAGCCGCTACAAACATGAGGCCATCCGTGCCGTGACATTTGGCTTGCCCGAAAGCAATGCAGCCAATGCCAAAAATATCTTGATCACCATGGCAGAAACCACAGGCAAGCGCGATGCCATGGTGGCAGAAATGGTCGAAGAAATGTTGCTACCGCAAGTGCTCATGATGATATTGGCGGCGATTGTGATTGAACTTGGCATTCACTTTGCGCTTAAACCCATGCAAGACCTGCGTGAGTCTTTGCACCAGCGCTCTCACCGTGACCTCAGCCCGCTAGACACCAGCGCTTCGCCGCTGGAGCTACAACCCTTGTTGCAAGCCATGAATGCCCTGCTGTCGCGGGTGAAAGCAGGCATTCAGCAACAACAGCAGTTTATTGCCGACGCCTCACACCAGTTGCGCACACCGATTGCAGGCTTGCAAACCCAGGCTGAACTCGCCCTCAGAAGCCATGCGCCTGAAGAAGTGAAAGAGCCGTTAAATTACATCCTGCGCAGCACCACGCGCCTATCGCATCTGATTCAACGCCTGTTAAGCCTAGCCAGAACCGATGCTGCCAGCAGCCAGCTGGTGTTCAAGCCTGTCTCGCTGACAGGCTTGATTTACGATGAATGTGCGCGCTGGGTGGGCCCAGCCTCAGACAAGCAACTGGAGCTGGAGGTGTTGATTGAAACCCAGCAGGACCAGGTGCTGGGCGATGCACTGATGCTGTCTGAAATGCTGAACAATCTGCTCGAAAACGCCATCCAGTACACACCGGAGCAAGGGTTGTTGCAAATCAGGCTCTGGCAAGAGGGCAAGCATCTTTTATTGCAAGTCAGCGACAGCGGTGTGGGCATCCCCGCCGACCAGAAAGAACTGATTTTTGAGCGCTTTCATCGCCTGGACCCCAACCAGGGCAATGGCTGCGGACTGGGTCTGGCGATTGTGGCCGAGATTGCAGAGCACCACAATGCCACCATTACCGTCAACCCAGGGCTGGAGCACCCCACCAGTTACCACACGGGCAGCCAATTCACGGTAAAATTCGACCGCTATGACACTTTGCCTGAGAACCCTCGCCCTACAAGCACTCACACTGCGTGACCCTGAACAAAAATGTCAGCAGGTCCAGTCATTGTGGGATGCCATGCTGGCGCGCAGTTTAATCCTCGATACTCACTTAATGCTGCAAGCCCCTTTGCACGCCATTCCGGGGCGCCCGGAACGTCCTCAGCTGGTTCCCCCCAAGCATGTGCAACGCCGGGCCATGCACACGCCTGAAGGGCGTGCCGCACTGATTCATGCGCTGGCGCATATTGAATTTAATGCCGTCAACCTGGCGCTGGATGCCGTCTGGCGTTTTGCAGGCATGCCAGAAGACTACTACCGCGACTGGCTGCAAGTGGCTAAAGAAGAGGCATACCATTTTTCGTTGCTGCGCTCGCATCTGCAAAGCTTGGGGTTTGATTATGGCGATTTTGATGGCCATAACAGCCTGTGGGAGATGGTAGAAAGGACACAAGCTGACGTGCTGGCGCGTATGGCGCTGGTGCCTAGAACGATGGAAGCACGCGGCCTGGACGCCACCCCGCCGCTCAAGCAAAAACTGTTGCAAGCAGGCGACCAGGCCGCGGCTGCCATTCTGGATATCATTTTGCGCGACGAAATTGGCCATGTCGCCATTGGCAACCGCTGGTTTAATGTGCTGTGCGGTCAACGCAACATAGATCCGATTCAGACATTCGAGCAATTATGTTTGCAATTTAAAGCGCCCAAACTGAAGCCGCCATTTAATCTCCCGGCACGCAAACTGGCTGGATTCAGTGACCAGGAACTTGCCTATCTTGATGGCTCTATCACCTGACACCCACAGGCACCGGGGCATCGCTGCTGCCGTTGCATCCACCATGACCTTAAGCGCGAACAAATGAATTAAAAGAAGAAACAGGCTTTACTTCACTTTATCGCCAGCAGGCTGTCGTACTAGAATAATGTGTGATTATGAGTGATGGCACATAGACGAGAAGACGTTTCATGATAAAAGTGAGCAACATGAATTGCGGAAAATGCAATCCTCAGCAGCTTGACATTGATTTTTCAATGGCATTTCAGCCTATTGTGGCACTCGCCCAACAAACCGTTTGGGGTTATGAAACATTGGTGCGCGGCATCAACAATGAACCCGCGTCTTTTATTCTTGATCAAATTGATTTTATGTGTCACCTCTCATAGTTTTGTCTCAGATGGATGATTAATATTGTTCGAACGTGTAATATGACCTATTAGTTCTAAAACAAAGGTATTTTCAAGATTGGGATTTGAACCCAAAATTTCTCATGAGATCCAAAATTTGAGTCTAACGCCTTAGACCACTTGACCATCTTTACTTTGATAAATTTGAGCTTTTAACTTTCTTTGTTTCCTTCTTTGATTCCTTTTCTCTTATATGAATGTTTAATGTTAGTTGAAAGTCTGTCATGGCAATTTAGAACTCCAACAAAGTTATTGTGAAGAGTTGGATTTGAATTCACGCTCTCTCACTAGACCGAATACTTGAAACTGGCACCTGAGACTGCTCGGCCATC
>CAKZJM010000053.1 GCA_936943315.1 uncultured Methylophilus sp.
GTCATGTCGGAAAAGTCAAAAGCCCCACCTATACCATTGTAGAACCTTACAACCTGGCGCTTGCTTCATGTTACCATTTTGACCTTTACCGGTTTCAAGATCCCGAAGAATGGGAAGCCGCGGGATTCCGCGATTACTTTAATCCCGGCAGCCTTTGTCTGGTGGAATGGCCTGAGCGCGCCGAACAGGTATTGCCCCAGGCCGATATTGAAATTCGGTTTGATATTTTGCCGCACGGACGCGTGCTGCATATCACTAGTCAGCAACCGCTGGCGTTGGAAGGACTATGCCAGTAATTCGCAAGATGTTAAACGCATGGCTGCTCACAGCCTTGTGGACGATAAGCAGTATCGGCAACGCCGCAGAAGTCATCCTGGCCAATTTGCAGCAACATGGTAACCAGGTGCAACTTGAGCTGCTGGTCGACCAGCAAATCAAGTACCGTGTCTTCACGCTGGATAACCCGTTCCGGGTTGTCATTGATATGGACGACGTCGCCATCAGCCCTACACTGAAAGCGCTACCGCCACAACTGGATGCGCAACATCCTTACCTGTCCAAAATCCGCATTGCACCGTTTACCGAGCATACCACCCGCTTGGTTTTTGATATCAAGTCAGAGATCAAACCCCTGGTGACGGATATGAATGCTGGCAGCTCGCAACAACGGCTGGCCATTAGCATCGCCCCTGCCATCGGCAATGTGGAGCCCGCGGTAGCCACCCCGGTGTTAACGCCTTCCAGGCAATTGCAGGAAGTGCCGCCAGCCACTAGCGAAGAAAAGCCTGAGCCTGCAACGCCAGGCAAAGAGGGTGCTTCTGAAGCAACTAATGCTGATAAGCCAGCGGATAAACCCGCTGACAAACCCAAACAAGCCAAGCCTGGGCAAAAAATCATTACCATTGCGGTAGATGCAGGCCACGGCGGTGAAGACCCTGGCGCGAGAGGCTCTAACGGTAGCCACGAGAAAAACATCACATTAGCCATCGCGCGCAAACTCAAGCAGCAGATTGATGCAGAAGAGAACATGCAGGCCATCTTGATCCGTGACGGTGACTATTTCGTGCCACTGGGAGACCGCGTGAAAAAAGCGCGTGCGGCGAAAGCCGACCTGTTTATTTCCATTCACGCGGATTCCTTCGTCAACAGCACTGCCAAAGGCTCATCAGTATTTGCCTTGTCAGAACGTGGTGCCACCAGTGCCAGCGCACGCTATCTGGCGAAAAAGGAAAACGCGGTGGACTTGATTGGTGGAGTGGCCATTGATACGCGCGATATGGATTTGGCACGTACACTGCTCGATTTATCGCAAACGGCGACGATTCATGACAGTATCCGTATGGGTAAAGCCGTGTTGGGGCGTATTGCAAAGATCAATACCCTGCATTCAAAGTATGTAGAACAAGCGGCGTTTGCGGTGTTGAAATCGCCGGATATTCCATCGATTCTGGTTGAAACTGCGTTTATCAGTAACCCGGAGGAAGAGGCTAGGTTGAATGATGACGGGTATCAGGATAAGTTGGTGAATGCGATTTTATCGGGGGTGAAGTCGTATATAGCGACGAATCCTTCGTTTGCAAAAAAATAGTTTTGTGACTGTTCTTCGTTGGAGAAAGGCTATGCGGGTGTATGGCCTTTTTTATTAAATGTAATAGTGTGTTGATGCAGCAACAATTGGCTTAATGAACGGGACTTTTCGGCTGTAGGCGAGTCACTTTCTTATCCTGGATCATCAGAAAAGCTACAGAGCTGGTATGTCGCTCAAAGTAGCCGATCATTGTTTTATGTCACACGCTCTTTCGCCCCTCGGCGAGTTACTTTTCTTTGCTT
>CAKZJM010000054.1 GCA_936943315.1 uncultured Methylophilus sp.
GCGCTGAGCACGCATCGGGTAGACGGCATACGCGTGGTGCTGATTCATCCGCTAGAGGCCATGAATGTGGCGGCGTCGAATGCCTTGCTGAAACTGCTGGAAGAGCCACCGCAACGGACCCAGTTTCTGTTGGTGTCGCATCAGCGCCAGGCTTTGCTGCCAACGATTTTAAGCCGTTGCATGCAGGTAGAAATGCCGGTGCCCAGCGAGGCGCAAGGCTTGCAGTGGTTGCAATCGCAATCGATTGCCAACCCCGAATGGGTGTGGCATTACAGCGGCGGCGCGCCGACTACGGTGTTGCAAGATGAGCTGGACTGGCATGGCTGGTATCAGCAGTTCCGTCCGCATTTGCTGCGTGGGGCAGCCGTGGTGCCGGTCCTGATCAAACAGGGCATGGAGCGTGCCATCCAGGCCTTGCAAAAATGGTTGCTCGATGTCTGGTTGTCCTGTCATCAACAACCTTTGCGCTACCATCCGAGTGAAGCCGTAGCCATGCAAACCCTGGCCGGCAGCGTCAATCTATCGCGCTTGCTGGCATTTCAACAACAGCTAAATCGTTTTAGAATGACAGCACAGCATCCGCTCAACCAAGAGTTGCAGCTGGAGCAGTTGTTACTGCAGTATAAAAAAATGTTTGGCTAAGCCGGCCTGACATTCTGGAGCTTAATGCAATGACTGATACGCTACCCCCGGCCGCAGCAAAACCTGGCGTTTTGTCCCTGGCTATCCGCGAAAAAGCCGCTTTGTTTGCGGCCTATATGCCTTTTGTCAAAGGCGGTGGCCTGTTTATCCCCACCAGCAAGCCGTTTAAAATGGGCGAAGAAGTCTTCATGCTGCTGACCTTGCTTAACGACCCCAATAAACTCAAAGTGGTGGGTAAAGTGATCTGGATTACGCCGCAAGCAGTCAATAACAAGCCACAAGGCATAGGCATCCAATTTTCGGACAAAGATGGCGGGGCCGAGGCTAAGAAACGCATAGAAACCATTCTGGGCGCAGCGCTCAAGTCCAGCCGTCCATCCAATACCATCTAATCCCTAACTCTTTTAATCTTGCTGCAAGCTTTCTGGAAATCACATGCTAGTCGATTCACATTGCCATCTTAACTTTCCCGAACTGGTCCAGAATATGGATCAGGTGTTAGATAGCATGCGCAGTCATGACGTCGGTCACGCCTTATGTGTTTCTGTCACGCTGGACAAGTTTCCCGAGGTGCTGGCGATTGCCGAGCAATACCCGAATATTTATGCGTCGGTCGGCGTGCATCCCGATTACGAGGATATACAAGAGCCGACTGTAGAAGAATTGGTGCTGTTGGCAGATCATCCCCGCGTTGTGGCTATTGGGGAAACGGGGCTGGATTACTTCCGCCTGACTGGCGATTTGGAGTGGCAGCGCAAGCGTTTCCGCACCCATATCCGAGCGGCCAAGGCCACGGGCAAGCCTTTGATTATCCATACCCGCAACGCCCCTGAAGATACGCTGCGCCTGATGAGGGAGGAGGGCGCACATGAAGTAGGTGGCGTCATGCATTGCTTTACCGAGAGCTGGGAAGTGGCGCAAGCGGCGATAGAAATGAGTTTCTACATCTCGTTCTCTGGGATTGTGACTTTCAAAAATGCGCAAGCACTGAAGGAAGTAGCGCAACTAGTGCCACTGAATCGCATGCTGGTAGAAACCGACTCACCTTACCTGGCTCCCATTCCTTTCCGTGGTAAAACCAACCAGCCTGCCTATGTCCGCCATGTGGCCGAAGAAATTGCCCGCTTGCGTGAGATCCCATTACAGCAGGTGGTGGAGGCGACTACGGCTAATTTCTTTCAATTATTCAAGCACGCCCAGCCATGCAATTAACCATTTTAGGCGTAGGCTCCAGCGCTGGTACGCCTGCGGTAGGCTGCATGTGTGCCACCTGTACGTCGAGTGACAGCCGTAACAAACGCACACGCTGTTCAAGTATGGTCACGCTGGATGATGGCCGGGTGATTCTCATTGATACCTCTCCCGATTTGCGCCAGCAGGCCTTGCGTGAAGGCATGCGCCGCGTTGATGCCGTGTTATACACGCACACGCATGCAGATCATTTACATGGCATTGATGACCTGCGCGCCTTTTGCCAGATCAACCGCTGCCAGATTCCGCTCTATAGTTATCCTGAGTCTATTGCCCATATTCAGGAGAAATTTGGCTACACCTTGCGAGAGCCCATCCCGCAGTATTGGGATCTCCCCGTGCTGGCGGCCCACGTGGTTGAAGCACCATTTGAAGCAGCCGGGCAACTGGTCACGCCTATCCCCATCATGCATGGCAAAATCCGCATTTATGCCTACCGTATCGGCAATCTTGTCTATATGACGGATGTTTCCGAGATCCCCGAAAGCTCTTATGCGCTGTTGCAAGGCGTGGATGTGTTGCTGATTGATTGCCTGCGTGAGAAGCCACATCCTACCCATGTCTGCGTAGAGCAGTCGCTGGCGCTGATTGAGCGCATTGGCGCCAAGCAAAGTGTGTTGATTCACATGACGCACGAGCTGGAATATTACGCCCTGCAAGCCAGGCTGCCAGCCAATGTGGTGGTTGGCTACGATGGCATGCAACTAAATTTTTAAAATTGTTTCCAAGTGGCTACAACGATCGAGCGGGCGTTGGTCAACCGAAGTGCTTTATAAAGAGTTATACTTGTCGGAAAAATAGTGAACATTCAAGATTTATCGGCAGTGATTTAGCAACAGGGTCCTGCATAACAGGATATTGGATAACAGGAATTAAACATGAAGTTATACGCAAAAATTTCAGCTGCGCTGGTCGCAGCCTCATTACTGGCAGCAGCCACCTCAGCCTTTGCTGGCAAAACCTACAGCGAAGACGAATTCATCAGTGGGTTCAGTGGCAAATCTAAAAAGATCATTGTGGAAAAGTTAGGGCAGCCTTTCAAGAAGCAGCAGTCAGTCAAGCCTAGCAATGCAAGTAATATGATCGCCAGTGCTGGCAAAGAAGAAAACTCCAAACCGGTTCAGGTTGAGATGTGGTACTACAAAAACCTGGTGAAATACGATGACAAAAACACTTACAAAGAAACGGAAGTGACCTTTGTGAATGACCGTGTCATGAATATCGGTTTTTTCAATAACCGTTAATCACTGCTTCAGGGTCAAAAAAGCTGTGTTAACACACAGCTTTTTTGTTTTCTGTCACCCTATAAAGGACGTTACACCTGCCTTCAGTTCGAATAACGCCTGCTTGTCCTTGCTACTCCTCATGCTAGGCTGACTGAAATAAATTAGTGCTGGCTATTAATATTGAAAAGCGTATGCTGTTCTACATAGGTGATTTCGTGAGTGACAGCTCTCTTCATACCTAGACATTAGTCTACTCACCACTACTCTTCCCCCCAGCCATTGGGAATCAAGTGATGTAAGTATTCCGATTAATTTTTTAACGGAAGGATACACACCATGCGCTTCAACAACAAAACCACCACTGAATTATTACGAGTAGTAAAAGCCGGGCTTGGTTTCACCATGCTGACGGCCAGTAAAACCGCACAAATCACGTTCATTGATCCCCAGGCGATAGCGCCCGCGCAGTTAAAATCTATCCTGCTTAAAAGCTAACCCACATTAAACCGGAAGCAATGCAATCATGAGGTTTATTGTTTCGTTTGTTTTTGAGCTTGCCCCGTTCTTCATCGTTTACTCTTGGTTAGAAAACAAAACCAATTGGTCCACCATCCCCATCTTTGGCTGTTCATTAATGGCATCCGCCATCGGGTCATATATTGGGGTGATTGCGTTTGATCTCACCGTCATTGGCAAGTATTCCATGCTTGAAGGCGATGAAGCCTTATCTGCCATCGAGTGGATTTCTGTCATGGGAGCCTGCCTGACTTTGCTCGGGCTGACCGTCAAACAAAAAGCATGATTTAAGGCTGCCTCTTGGGCAGCTAAAATGCGCATCAGCAATGCGCTGTGCTCTGAGGGAATCTTGAAGTTAAATCAGGATCAAACCGGAAACAGTGTTAAACTGAACGCATGTTTTATAGAAACAACCGATATAAAAGTAAAGCAGTGGTCTTTGCAGGTAACTTGAAAGCGATGTGCTTTAAGTTATTGAAAATAATAGAGGATTGTTTTACTACTGATGGTGCCCAGAAGAGGACTCGAACCTCCACGTCGTTAAACACTAGTACCTGAAACTAGCGCGTCTACCAATTTCGCCATCTGGGCTAAAGAAGCTGTGCATTTTAAAGGAAGAATAAATATTGTCAACCAGAAAAACGAAAAAATCCCTGCGTGCAACTGACCCGCAGGCCCAACGAGAAGCTGAGTTATACCAAACACCTTTACCTAGCCGCGAGCTGGTATTGCAATTGTTGTCTGACCAGGGCGTGCCCCTGAGTGCAGACCAGATTTACCTGTTGCTGGACATCAGCCATGATGAACGCGACATATTCAACCGCAGGCTGGGCGCCATGGAGCGCGATGGTCAGTTAATGCGTAACCGCAAGGGCGCATTTTGCCTGCCAGACAAAATACACCTGATTGCTGGGACTGTATTTGGCCATACTGATGGCTACGGCTTTTTGGTGCCGGATGATAAAACCAAGAATCCTGATGACATTTTCCTCGGCCCAAAAGAAATGACGCTAGTCATGCATGGCGACCGTGCCATGGTGCGCCTGGCAGGGGTAGACCGCAAAGGCCGTCCTGAAGGCAAGCTGGTTGAGGTGCTGGAGCGTGCCAATAAAACGTTGGTGGGCCGCGTGATTCGTGCCCAGGGCGTGACCATCGTCGCCGCGGAAGACAAACGTATCAGCCAGGATATTGTGATTCCTTATCACCTGGATATGGACGCACAAGTCGGACAGGTCGTCACCATAGAGCTGACGGAGTATCCGTCTTCACACTCCATGCCTATGGGTAAAGTGGTGGAGATTTTGGGTAACTATGCCGACAGTGGCATGGAGATAGAGATTGCCCTGCGCAAGCACCATTTGCCACACCAATTTAACCCGGCTGCCATCAAGCAGGCCGAAGACTTCCCCAAAACTGTACAAGCCAAAGATTACAAAGGCCGCAAGGACTTGCGTGACCTGCCATTAATCACCATTGATGGCGAAACGGCACGTGACTTTGATGATGCCGTATTTGCTGAGCCGCAAGGTAAAGGTTGGCGGCTGGTAGTGGCGATTGCGGATGTGAGCTTTTATGTACAACCCGGCGACGCGCTGGATAAAGAAGCTTATGACCGCGGCAACTCTGTGTATTTTCCCCGCCGCGTGATCCCGATGCTGCCAGAAGCCTTGTCGAATGGCTTGTGCTCATTGAACCCTGACGTTGAGCGCCTGTGCATGGTGTGCGACATGCAGGTCGATGGCCAGGGTGTGGTCAAGCAATACCAGTTTTACCCCTCGGTCATGCTGTCTAAAGCACGCATGACCTATACCAAGGTCGCGGCCTTGCTACAGGGTGAAGATGCCGCTTTGAGCGAAGAATATGCCTGGCTGTTGCCGCATTTGCAAAACCTGAACAGTGTTTTCCGCTTGATGCTGACCCAGCGCGAAAAACGCGGTGCGGTTGAATTTGAGTCTGTTGAGACCATGATGGTGTTCAACGATAACGGTAAGATCGACAAGATTGTGCCGGTGGTGCGCAATGATGCCCATAAACTGATTGAAGAGTGCATGCTGGCGGCCAACGTCTGTGCGGCGGATTTTCTGCTTAAAAACGAGCAAACCTGTCTGTTCCGTATCCATGAAGGGCCAACGCCTGAAAAACTGGAAGCTTTGCGCCTGTTTATGGGTGAGTTTGGTTTTGGCGTCGGTGGCGGTGAGAATCCGCGTGCCAAAGACTATGCGAAACTCATGCAGCGCATCAAGGCACGGCCAGATGCGCAGCTATTGCAGACGGTCATGTTGCGTTCCATGCAGCAAGCGGTTTACAGCCCGGATAACGTCGGCCACTTTGGCTTGGCCTATGAGGCTTATACCCACTTTACCTCGCCGATACGACGCTACCCGGACTTGCTGGTACACCGTGCCATCAAAGCTGTGGTTGAAGGCAAACGCTACCAGGCCAAAGACTGGCATCAACTGGGCGTGCATTGCTCAATGACCGAGCGCCGCGCCGATGATGCCACGCGTGATGTGACCAATTGGCTGAAATGCTTTTACATGCAAGACAAAGTCGGCGAGGTGTTTAGTGGCACTGTGGCAGGCGTCACGAGTTTTGGCTTGTTTGTAGCATTGGATGAAGTCTATGTCGAAGGCTTGCTGCATGTCACTGATCTTGGCAATGACTATTTTATCCATGATAAAGCCCGGCATGAAATGGTGGGTGAACGCACGGGCGTCCGCTATCGCCTGGGTGACCGGTTGACGGTGAAAGTGGTACGCGTAGACCTGGAAACGGCGCGCATTGACTTTACGCTGGTTGGCGCAGTCGAGAGTGCGGCAGAGGCTGAAGACGGGACAATCAGCAACGACATTTCG
>CAKZJM010000055.1 GCA_936943315.1 uncultured Methylophilus sp.
CGCCTGAAGGCGCGCGTGACTACCTGGTGCCGTCACGTGTGCATCATGGCATGTTCTTCGCCTTGCCACAGTCGCCACAGTTGTTCAAACAATTGCTGATGGTGTCCGGTTTTGACCGTTACTTCCAGATTACCAAGTGCTTCCGTGACGAAGACTTGCGTGCAGACCGCCAGCCAGAATTTACCCAGGTCGACATTGAAACGTCTTTCCTCGAAGAAAATGACATCATGGACATCGTCGAAGAGATGATCCGCCAGATGCTGAAGAAAGTGCAAAACGTCGACCTGCCAGCCAAGTTCCCACGCATGCCGTTCTCTGAAGCGATGAACCGTTACGGCTCCGACAAGCCAGACATGCGCGTAACACTGGAAATCACTGAGCTCAGCGACGTGATGAAAGATGTAGACTTTAAAGTGTTCTCCGGTGCGGCCAATATGGCCGGTGGCCGCGTGGCTGCGATCCGTGTACCAAACGGCGCTGCAATCAGCCGTTCAGAAATTGATGCTTATACCGAGTTCGTCAAGATTTACGGTGCCAAAGGCCTGGCTTATATCAAGGTTAACGACATCACGAAACTGAACGAAGAAGGTCTGCAAAGCCCGATCGTGAAGAATATTCACGTCAATGCATTGCAAGCCATCATTGAGCGCACAGGTGCGCAAAACGGTGACATCGTCTTCTTTGGCGCTGACAAAGCGAAAATCGTTAACGAAGCGCTGGGTGCCTTGCGTACCAAAGTCGGTCATGAAAAAGGCCATGTCGATGGTCGCCAATGGGCGCCATTGTGGGTAGTGGATTTCCCAATGTTTGAACACGATGAAGAGGCCGACCGCTGGGTGGCCTTGCATCACCCATTCACCGCACCTAAAGATGGTCACGAAGACCTGTTGGTCAGCAATCCTGGCGCTTGTTTGTCCAAAGCGTACGATATGGTGCTTAACGGCTGGGAAGTCGGTGGTGGTTCCGTGCGTATCCACAAACAGGACGTGCAATCCAAAGTATTCGATGCCTTGAAGATCAGCAAGGAAGAAGCGCAGGAAAAATTCGGCTTCTTGCTGGATGCATTGCAATACGGCGCGCCTCCTCATGGTGGTCTCGCCTTCGGCCTAGATCGTCTGGTGACATTAATGGCGGGGGCAGAGTCTATCCGCGACGTCATCGCTTTCCCGAAAACCCAGCGTGCGCAATGCCTGATGACCAATGCGCCAAACGAAGTCGACGAGAAACAGCTACGCGAATTGCATATCCGCGTACGTCAACAAAACGCGGCGGGCAACTAAGCTGTTCAGGCTTGTGTGACAGGCCAGTGCAAAGCATTGAAACGCGTCTACCCTGGGTGGGCGCGTTTTTTATTGGCATTGAGGAGAGAGTGTGCATGATGGATATTCGCGCTTATATTCGAACCATTGCGGATTACCCCAAAGCGGGTATCCAGTTCCGTGATATCACCACCTTGCTCAAAGACGCGGCTGCATTTAATGCAGCCATTGATACACTGGCGTTGCATTATGCCGACCTGCCTTTGGATGCGATTGTGGGCATAGAATCACGCGGTTTTATTATTGGTGCGGCACTCGCCAGCAAATTGAGCGTGGGGTTTGTGCCTGTGCGCAAACCGGGCAAGTTACCCGCAAAAACGATCACACAAGCGTATGCTCTCGAGTATGGGGAAGATGCACTTGAATTGCATGCTGACGCCATTAGCGCTGGCGACCAGGTGTTGCTGGTGGATGACCTGATTGCAACGGGCGGCACGGCGCTGGCCGCGGTGAGTCTGATCCGCCAACTGGGCGGCGTGGTAGCGCATGCCGCATTTGTGATTGACCTGCCCGACCTAGGTGGTATGCAACATTTGCAAAGCGTTGGCGTCCAAACATTTGCCCTGTGTCAATTTGAGGGGCATTAGTTTTTGTACTATATTGCGCAGGTGTTATACACATATTTTTAATACGGCACTCATTAGACTGGAAAATCATGCCATTGACAGGAATTGATCACGTTAACTTTCGCACTGACCGTGACACCATGCATCAGTTACGCGATTTTTATTGCGAGGTGTTGGGGTTAACGGTGGGCAAGCGTGTGGCCAGTACCACCTACGGTTACTGGCTGTATATCGGTGCGCAAGCCGTCGTGCATCTGGCCGAGTATAAAACGGCAGAGCCTCCGCAATTACATGTGCATGGGACATATGACCATGTCTCCTTTAACTGCAATGACATGCCGGGCATGGAAGCACATTTGCAAAAACTCGGCATTGCCTATACGACACGTATCCTCGCCAATGGCATCCGCCAAATCAACCTGCGCGATCCGGCAGGCAATGGCGTGGAGCTGAATTTTGCCGAGTATGCTGATCCCACTTATGAAATGCGGCCTTCGGGGGATCCCAGCAAGCTGGCTTAATGATATGTGTGATACGCATCACATATCGTTGTGAGTGTTCGTTAGACAATAGTTTCACGCAAATTAAAATTGAATGATGGGGAAGATCATGAAAAAAATATGGGTGATGATTTTGGGGATGATGGCGTTGGGCATGAGTGCCATGGCACATGCAGAAGCCGATCCTAAGTTGTGGGCGGTGGTGAAAGAGGCGTTTTTTCCAAAGCGCGATATTCAGGAAGTGGATTTTCTCAAGGTGGAAGGCCCACGCCGTGCCGAAAGTGGTGCACAGGTGCCGGTGACGTTCATCTATGACAAAGCCGCCGCCAATGGCGTAGCGCTTAAAAAGTTATACGTGATTGTGGATGCTAACCCGATTCAGCTGGCCTCTACGTATCACTTAACCGAGATGATGAATGGTTTCCAGATGTCTACACGCATCCGCCAGGAAACAGATTCTTTTGTGCGTCTGATTGGTGAAACGGCGGATGGCAAGCTGTATATGGGCAAACGCGAGATCCGGGCAGCCGGTGGCTGTGGCGGCACCGTAGACAATAACGAGTCTGAAGTGCGTGCGGCGGCCGGTAAAATCAAGATGAATGTGGATGCGCCCAAGTTTGGTGAACCGGCGACAGCCACGTTTAACATCAAACACGTGATGCGTACCGGCTTACAGCGCGACCTGGTTTCACAAGGCTATGTGCCTGCCTTTTATATTAATAAGGCAACCTTTACCTATAACGGTAAAGAAGTCATGACCGTGGATGTGGGTGTAGGGACCAGTGAAGACCCCTACATGAAGTTCAGCTTTGTGCCCGATGCACCAGGCAAGCTGGAGGTGGTGGCCACCGATAATGAAGGCAAAACCTTCACCCAAGCGCTGGATGTGCACAGTTAAAGAAATTGTTTCAGATCAGGCCTCTTCGGAGGCCTTTTTTGTTTGACCGCAAATGGGAGCGCAGCCACGGTGCTAGAATAGCTGCTTTCGGAAAGGGGCAGACATGAAAAGTTTTCGTAAAGAGTTGTGGTTCAATATTCCTGCACGCATGGATTTCAAGAACATTACCCATGATGTGATGGCTTGTGTCCGCGAAAGTGGAGTGAAGGAAGGCCTGGTGCTGATCAACGCCATGCATATTTCTGCCAGTGTGTTTATTAACGACGACGAACGCGGTCTGCACCATGACTATAAGGTGTGGCTGGAAAAACTGGCACCGCATGAACCGGTAAGCGGTTACCGTCACAATGATACTGGTGAAGACAATGCCGATGCGCATATCAAACGCCAGATCATGGGGCGCGAAGTGGTCGTGGCGATCACCGATGGCCAACTGGATTTTGGCCCGTGGGAACAGATTTTTTACGGTGAGTTTGATGGTCGCCGCAACAAGCGTGTGCTGGTCAAAATTATCGGCGAGTAAATTCAAAGCGCGAAACATGCTAAATGTTAAAGAGCGCGTTTTGAAAAGTGTAAGCAACAGTATCAATAAGCAATAGTATTAAGTGGAATAGTCGCTATGAAGTCTCCTGAATTGTTGGCGCCTGCGGGTGACCTAGATCGTATGCGCACAGCCTTTGATTACGGGGCTGATGCGGTGTATGCCGGCCAGCCGCGCTATAGCTTGCGCGTGCGCGAAAATGACTTTTCGATGCAGAACCTTGAAATCGGGATTCAGGAGGCGCATGCCCGCGGCAAAAAGTTTTTTGTCGCCAGCAATATTTCACCACACAACGCCAAGGTGAAAACCTATATGCGTGACATGGCGCCGGTGATCGCTATGCAGCCGGATGCGCTGATTATGGCCGACCCTGGCCTGATCATGATGGTGCGCGAGCAATGGCCAGAGATGCCTATCCATTTGTCTGTGCAAGCCAATGCGGTCAATTATGCCTCGGTGAAATTCTGGCAACGCATGGGCTTGACGCGTGTGATTTTATCCCGCGAATTGTCCCTGGATGAGATTGCCGAAATCCGCCAGGAATGCCCGGACATGGAGCTGGAAGTCTTTATTCATGGCGCCTTGTGCATTGCCTATTCAGGCCGTTGCCTGTTATCCGGCTATTTCAATTCGCGTGACCCCAACCAAGGCACATGTACCAATAGTTGCCGGTGGGATTACAAGGTGCATGATGCGCAACCTGATGCTGCTGGCGTGATCCGGCTCAAAGAGTTTGATTTTCAGGCGGAAATGCAACAATCGAATTTGTCAGCCTGTGGCTCTTTGCCGCGTCATCCCGCCGCTGATCAGGTGTACCTGATTGAAGAAAAAGGCCGTCCTGGCGAATTGCTGCCTATTATGGAAGACGAACACGGCACCTATATCATGAACAGCAAAGATCTGCGGGCAATCGAGCACGTAGAGAAGTTGATCGCGATTGGCGTGGATTCGCTCAAGATTGAAGGCCGCACCAAGTCGCGTTATTACGTAGCACGTACCAGCCAGAATTACCGTCAGGCCATTGATGATGCCGTGGCCGGGCGACCGTTCGACTGGCGCTTGCTGGGGGAATTGGAGAACCTGGCGAATCGTGGCTACACCGATGGTTTTTACCAGCGACATCACACCGCCGAACACCAGAATTATGTTCAAGGGCATTCCAGTGCTAACCGCAGCCAGTATGTCGGTGATGTGGTGGCTTACGACGCGCAGCAAGGGCTGGCTTCGATTCAGGCCCGCAATAAATTTGCCGTGGGCGATAAACTACAATTGATCCACCCCACTGGAAACCGTGATTTTGTGGTGGAGCAATTATTTGATAAGCAAGGCTCAGCCGTGCAGCAGGCGGCTGGCAGTGGACATTTTGTCAAACTGCCTATTGCGGCCAGTGAGCTAGATAATGCCATGGTAGCTAAATATTTGTAGGCCAAAATAAGGCATCGCCATGAGCGAATGCGCTCAGCAGCAGTTAGTTGAAAAGGGGAGCAGGGCTCCCCTTTTTTATGCCGCATAGATTAACTGTGAATATAGCTTTCCAGTTGCTTGATCAGCTCTTGCTGATAGCTAATCGTTTCCTTAAGCACATCCCCGATAGACAACATCCCCATCATTTTGCCATTGTCGACCACGGGCAAGTGCCGGATACGTTTTTCCAGCATGGTGCTCATGGCAGATTCCACCAGGTCCGTAGGTTTACCGGTAATGACTTTTTCAGTCATGACATCGCTAATAGGGGTGGTTTTGGAGGAGCGGCCCTTGAGAATCACCTCGCGCGCATAATCGCGTTCAGAGAAGATGCCCACCAGTTCGCCGTCTTTGATCACAGCCAGCGCACCGATCTTGTATTCGGCCAGAATGACCAGCGCGTCGTAGACCGGTCGGTTTGGCGAAATACTGATAATGCCTTGGTGGGTTTTATGAGAGAGTACTTGTTGAAGCGTCTTCATTACTTCCTCCTTTCATAGGGCACGGACCAATTAATATACACCGATGTTTGCATAAGAAAAACCAAAATTACACTTGACATAATTAGCCACCTAACTATAATGAGGCTAATTATGTTGCAACTCAGAGACCTGCCAACCCAAGAAGTGCTGGAACGCTTCGCTCAACGTTATCCGGAAGCGGATGTGACGGCGATTGCCAGCTTTTTGATGCTTTTGCGCGTGGCGACGGATTTGTCCGTCGCTCTCGATGCCTGTCTCAGTAAACACGATTTGCTGCAAGGGCGCTGGTGGGTGCTGATTCTGCTTCTGCGTGAAACCGACCTCACCTCTACACCTTCTGTGCTGGCCGAAAAGCTGGGCGTGACGCGCGCCACCATGACTGGCCTGTTGGATGGGTTGGAGCAGGGTGGCTTGGTGCAGCGTGTCTCTGTACCGCAAGACAGGCGCAGCGTGAAAATCAAACTCACCCCGGCAGGCCAGGCCAAGCTGGATGACGTCATGCCAGATTATTACACCCGCTTGCGTTTGTGCATGCAAGGGCTGACGGCGAAGCAACGGCAAGACTTACAAGCGATTCTAGGTGTGATAGACCACGGGATGTCCGCCTGGGATTTTAATCAGTAACTAAATGAGGAGTACACCATGACAGCAGTGACTGAAACCTTAAGCCAATTAAATCAGCAATTTGATGCGGCGTTTAACAGCAAAAATACACAGGCAATCGCGGCCTTGTACGCCAATGACGCAATTGTGATGCCGGCACCGGCCGGTCAAGTAGTTAAAGGCCGTCAGGATGTGGATGA
>CAKZJM010000056.1 GCA_936943315.1 uncultured Methylophilus sp.
TACCCACCTGTGCCACCACCGTGACACCTTTTGCCACCGGCAGGTTTTTGTCTTCGACCTTGACGCTATCGAGCTTGACACCGCCTTGCTGAACAGCACGCATGGCTTCACTGGTGCTTTCAACCAATCCGGCCTGTTTTAATAACTGGCTAATCCCGATGCTCTCTCCGTCAATTACAACTTCAACTTCAGGCACATCATCCGGGATTCCGCCTTTGGCGCGGGTCTGAAAGTCTTGCAAGGCCTTGTCTGCGGCGGCCTGCCCATGAAACCGGGCCACCACTTCTTGCGCGAAACCGACTTTGATATTGCGTGGATTCTCCCCGGCTGCCACTTGCGCTTTCCATGCAGCAATCGTCTCCAGCGATGCAAACGACAGCAAGTCGATATACCGCCACATTAACTCGTCAGAAATAGACATGAGCTTGGCAAAAATCGTCTCTGGGGCTTCGCTGATCCCGATATAGTTACCCAGTGACTTGGACATTTTATTGACGCCGTCCAGCCCTTCCAGCAGCGGCATCATCAGCACGCATTGTTGTGATTGCCCGGCCTGTTTTTGTAACTCGCGCCCCATCAGCAAATTAAATTTCTGGTCGGTGCCACCCAATTCAAGATCTGCCTTGAGCGCGACCGAGTCATAGCCCTGCAATAATGGATACAAGAACTCGTGAATTGCAATCGGCTGGTTACCTTTAAAACGCTTGGAGAAATCATCCCGCTCCAGCATACGCGCCACAGTATGGCTGGCCGCGAGTTTGATCATGCCTGCCGCACCCAGGTCGCTCAACCAGGCTGAGTTAAACACAATCTCGGTTTTGGCTGGATCAAGAATCTTGAAGACCTGCTCAGCATAGGTATCTGCATTCGCTTTCACCTGCTCAACCGTCAACGGCGGACGGGTCGCACTTTTGCCAGTCGGGTCACCAATCATGCCGGTAAAGTCACCAATCAGGAACAAAATCTGGTGACCAAGATCCTGCAACTGGCGTAATTTATTAATCAACACCGTATGGCCCAGGTGCAGGTCAGGTGCTGTAGGGTCAAACCCGGCTTTCACACGCAGGGGTTTCCCTGTTTTCAGCTTTTCAATCAGCTCCTGTTCGATGAGTAACTCATCCGCACCACGCTTGATAATCGCCAGCGCATGCGCAATTTCCGGGCTTAAGGGTTCGGCCACTGCTGAAGGTTGGATCACGTCTGTCATAAAGATTTTCTGCCACGCGCCGCTGGCGCGATGTGTCATTCAAGTAAAACGGCTATTTTAACGTAATCCCGTGCTTTTCTGTATGCAAGGCACCAGCAGTGTTAAACTTATGTCTTATGAATTTGCCTGCTTCACCTTCTTCCCCACGCCTGTTTATTGGCCTGATGTCCGGCACTAGCCTGGATGGGGTAGATGCAGTCATGGTGACGCAACAGGCTGATCAGGTAGCACAGCAAGGGCAATATTTCGTGCCCTATCCCGCAACACTAAAACAGGCATTGCTCGATTTGCATACGCCAGCCCAGGATGAGTTACACCAGGCAGCGGTCATCTCCAATCAACTGGCCGATCTTTACGCGCAGGCGGTACATGGCTTATTGGCTGAATCGAGCTTAGCCCCAAACGCGGTGACGGCCATTGGTTGCCACGGGCAAACCATCCGCCACTGCCCGGAGTTAGCCGCGGGCCAGGCTTACACGCTACAACTCGGTAACCACGCACGTCTGGCTGAATTAACCGGCATCACCGTGGTGGGTGATTTCCGTAGCCGTGATATCGCCGCAGGCGGGCAAGGTGCCCCACTGGTGCCGGCGTTTCATCAGGCAGTCTTTGCCGCCACTGACAGACACCGCGTGATCATCAATATCGGTGGCATTGCCAACTTAAGTGACCTGCCCGTCAACGGCAATGTCACCGGGTTTGATTCTGGCCCAGGCAACTTACTGATGGATGCGTGGACACTGACACACACCGGCCAACCTTACGATGCCAGTGGCGCCTGGGCGGTGAGGGGCGAGGTCAACCAGGCATTGCTACAATCGCTGTTAGCGGATCCTTACTTTGCACAGCCCATCCCCAAAAGCACCGGCCGCGACCTGTTTAACCAGGCCTGGCTAGAGCGGCACCTGCAAACGCATGCGGATACACCGCAGAATGTCGCAAGGACGTTGCTGGAGCTGACAGCTGTGACGATTGCGAACGCCTTGCAGCAATACTGCCACGGGGCACAAGAAGTATATGTGTGCGGCGGTGGTGCACATAACCTGGCACTGATAGACAGGCTGCAAACCTTGTGCGGACTGCCAATACAACGCACCGACGCCCTCGGGGTGGGGGTAGACTGGGTAGAGGCAGTCGCATTTGCATGGCTGGCGCAACGCTGCATTGACCGACTACCGGGCAACCTTCCCGCAGTCACAGGGGCGGCAGGGCCGCGTGTGTTGGGGGCCATTTATCCGGCATAAGGCCTTATACACTAAAGCAGTGCAGATGCACTCAACGTTTGGTTTAAACTGGTGCAAGATTGAAGACGATTTTTTAACTTTTCCTGGCGCTTTCCCGCACAAGCCCCCATATTCAAAAACGATTGCGTATAATTTATACAACCTTGACTTAAACACTGAGTACCTTATGGCTACCAAAGCAACCATTACCTTTGACAACAACCCTACTGCGATTGAATTACCCGTATTAAAGGGCTCGTTAGGCACGGATGTGATTGATATCCGCAGTCTGGGCAAACACGGTTATTTCACGTTTGATCCCGGCTTTATGTCTACGGCCTCCTGTACCTCGGGCATTACTTTCATCGATGGCGAACAGGGTCTGCTCTATTACCGTGGTTACCCGATTGAGCAACTGGCTGAAAACTGTAATTTTCTCGAAGTTTCTCACCTGTTATTGCACGGCGAATTGCCAAGCCTGCAACAACGGGAAGAGTTTGTGAGCACTATCCGTGAACACACAATGTTGCACGACCAGATGAGTAATGTGTTCCGTGGTTTCCGCCGGGACGCACATCCGATGGCTGTCATGATTGCGGTTGTCGGTGCCATGGCTGCTTTTTACCCGGATAACAACAATGTGGCTGACCCGGAGTCTCGCAAAATTGCCGCCATGCGCCTGTTGGCAAAAGTGCCGACCATTGCTGCCTGGAGCTATAAATACAACATCGGGCAACCGTTCATGTACCCCAAAAACAATTTGGGCTATGCAGAAAACTTTATGCACATGATGTTCGCCACCCCTTGCGAAGAATACGTGCCCAACCCCATCCTGGCGCGCGCTTTTGAGCGTATCCTGATTCTGCATGCAGACCACGAGCAAAATGCATCCACCTCAACCGTGCGCCTGGTCGGCTCCAGTGGCGCCAACCCATTTGCCTGTATCGCGGCGGGGATCGCCTCACTGTGGGGGCCTTCGCATGGCGGTGCCAATGAGGCAACCTTGAATATGCTGGAAGAGATTGGCGACGTCAGCCGCATTGGCGAATTCATCAATCGCGCCAAAGACAAAACCGACAGCTTCCGCCTGATGGGCTTTGGCCACCGCGTCTACAAAAACTACGATCCGCGCGCCAAGATCATGCAGAAGACCACGCATGAGGTTCTGGGCGAACTCGGCCACAAGGACGACCCGCTGCTGCAGGTTGCCATGGAGCTGGAAAAGATCGCGCTGACGGACGAGTACTTCATCGAGAAGAAGCTCTATCCGAACATCGACTTCTATTCCGGCATCACGCTGAAGGCGATGGGCTTCCCGACCACCATGTTCACGGTGCTCTTCGCGCTCGCCCGCACCGTCGGCTGGATCGCCCAGTGGGCCG
>CAKZJM010000057.1 GCA_936943315.1 uncultured Methylophilus sp.
TCGGTCAGGCTGCCCAACAGTGCTTCACGGTCAGCACCCAGGGAGTCTTCCATGACTGCGCGGCGGGAAACCACGATGTTGTTACGCTTACGGTCCAGCTTGATCACTTTGAAATCCCACTCTTTGTTTTCGTAAGGAGTGGTGTCTTTCACTGGACGAATGTCTACCAGTGAGCCTGGCAAGAATGCCATGATGCCGCTGACAGAAACACGCAGACCACCTTTAACACGGCTGCTAACAAAACCTTTGACCACACGGCCTTCGTTCATGGCTTCTTCCAGATCCAGCCATGCTTGCATTTTCTTCGCTTTTTCGCGAGAGAGTTGTGTAGAACCAAAACCATCTTCCAGTTTTTCGATCGCTACTTTAACGAAGTCGCCAACTGCAACTTCCAGCTCGCCTTGAGCATTTTTAAATTCGCTAGCGTTGATCACGCTCTCGGATTTCAGGCCAGCGTTCACGATAACGAAATCATTGTCTACAGACACTACTTCGGCGGTGATCACTTCACCTGCGCGCATTTCCTGGCGGGCCAGGCTTTCTTCGAAGAGGGCTGCAAAAGATTCCATGGAGGAGGATGTATTAGAAATAGAAGCCATTAAAAAATTGTCCAATTTTTACTCGCATGAACGACAGACATCTTTCAGCGAGCCATTGCAACGCAGAGGCGCAAACAATGGAAAAGGTTTAAAAAATATTGCCCAAGCATGACTTGAGCAATCCCAATCCAAAACTATACACAAAAAAATTATTGAGTTCAATGACTTATGCAGACTTTTATGCGTTTTGCCCGGCTTTTTTAAAGGCTTCGATAATGATGTTGACGGCCTGTTCGATATTCTTGTCGGTGGTATCTAGCAAAATGGCGTCTGGCAGTTGTTTTAATGGCGCGGCAGCTCGCAGGCTGTCCCGCAAGTCGCGCTGTTGTAAATCAGCCAGGATCAACGCGTAGTCAGCGGCTTCACCACGGTTTATCAATTGATCATATCGGCGTTTGGCGCGGGTTTCTACGGCCGCGGTAAGAAATACTTTCAAACCTGCATCGGGGAAAATCACCGACCCGATATCACGCCCATCGCCCACCAGTCCCGGTGCCTTTCTGAAGTTACGCTGCGCCTGGAGCAAGGCAGTGCGTACTGCAGGATGTACTGCCACTTCAGAAGCACCTTTACCCATTTGCTCGGACCGAATCTCTGAACTGACCTGCTCACCACACAAATAAGCCTCGCCATGTTCAAACCGGATATTAAGGTTAGCGGCTATTTTCGCCAACGCGTGTTCGTCTGACCAGGCCACTTGCTGTTGATAGGCCGCAAATGCCAGCAACCGGTAGATGGCACCTGAATCCAGGTAGTGGAAGCCAAAATGTTTTGCCACACGTTCAGCCACGCTACCTTTACCGGAAGCAGATGGGCCATCAATGGCGATGACGGAGGGAAGAGAGTGGTTAGTCATAAATTTAATTTATCAAACACTTAAAAACAATGAATTGGATTTTGATTAATCGGTTTTATATCATGGCTACATCGTTACTCAAGGAGCACACCATGATTAAAACCATGTCATTTGCCATGCTGCATTTCAGCGTTGCGTTTAGCATTGCCTACCTGTTTACGGGCAGCCTGCTGGTGGGCGGATTGATGGCGCTGGTAGAGCCTGCCTGCAACACGGTGGTATTTTATTTTCACGAACGCGCCTGGCAACACCATCAGCATGGCGCAGCCATGAGCGAACCAGACGAGCACGAGTGGGCGTACGTCGCCTGATTAGCTTGCAATCCCGGCGAATACTTTAAAGTACTCAGGGAAAGTTTTACCCACGCACTTGGGATCGTTAATTGTAATCGGCACGCCTGCCAGGCTGATCAGTGAAAAACACATGGCCATGCGGTGATCGTCATAAGTATCTATCACCGCATTAGGTGTGAGCTGCTCTGGTGCCGTGACTTGAATAAAGTCTGCGCCCTCAACAACAGTGGCACCCACCTTACGTAATTCATTTGCCATGGCGGCAATGCGGTCTGTTTCTTTTACGCGCCAACTGGCGATATTGCGCAAAGTGGTTGTGCGGGCCTGAAGTGAATCACCGGTCACAAACATCGCCATCACAGCCAAGGTCATGGCGGCATCGGGGATGTGGTTGCAGTCGAGGTCAATAGCCTTTAATGCGGTGGTTTTTTCAGCACGGACGTGATTGTCACCATAAGTGATGCGCCCACCCATTAAATGGGCTGCTTCGGCAAAGCGGATATCCCCTTGTATGCTGTGCTGGCCGACACCATTCACAGTGACATCACCGGCCACAATACCCGCAGCGATAAAGTAAGAGGCGCTGGAGGCGTCACCTTCGACATACATCTCACCAGGCGATTGATAGCGTGAAGAGGCTGGAATATAAAAGCGTTGCCAGCCTTCGCGTTTCACTGTCACGCCAAAGCGTTGCATCAGGTTGAGTGTGATTTCAATATAAGGCTTGGAGATCAATTCTCCTACCACTTCTATGGTGGCTGCTTGCCCGGTCAGCGGCAACGCCATTAATAAAGCAGTCAAAAACTGGCTGGAGACATCGCCGCGGATTTTTATTGGCTGGCTCGTATCAAGCTGCGCAGGAGAAATTTGCAGGGGAGGGTAGCCCGCATTTCCCAGATAAGCGACTTCAGCACCGACTTGTTTTAAGGCATCCACCAAATCACCAATCGGGCGCTCGTGCATGCGGGGGACGCCATGCAAGTGGAAATGGCCATTTGAAAATGCAAGCGCCGCCGTTAATGGCCTGAAAGCCGTGCCCGCATTGCCCAGGAACAAGTCGGCCTGCTTATTGGGCAGGCTTCCACCACAACCGGTCACGCGCCAGGCATGCTCACCAATATTTTCTAAGGGCACCCCCAGTGCGGCCAATGCTTCCAGCATCCGTGCCGTATCATCCGAGGCGAGCAAATCACGAATCACTGTCACACCATCAGCCAAGGCCGCCAGTAACAGGGTACGGTTAGAGATGCTTTTGGAGCCGGGCAGGGTAATGGTGCCTTGGGCTTGGTGTGCAGCGGGTAAATGCAGTTGTTCCATAACAGTGTGTAATTATTGAATTTTAGACTTGGCCCAGTCATTACGGGCGCGGCTGGCGTGCTCAAACAACGCTTGTAGCGCATTGCCATCTGCCTGTTCCAGCAGCGTTGTCATTTCGCCCAAGGCCTGCTGGTAACTTTTGAGCTCACCCAGCAGGGCGGTTTTGTTGGCAAGCGCAATATCACGCCACATTTCAGGATGACTCCCGGCAATACGCGTGAAATCCCTAAAACCACTGGCTGCAAACTTAAACAGCAATTCAGCATTATCGCGCTTGGCTAGGTCTTCCACCAGGGCAAACGCCAGCAAATGGGGCAAATGGCTGACAGCCGCAAACACACGATCATGCTCTTGCGGGCTCATATTAGAGACCACCGCACCACATTGCTGCCAAAGTGCTGTGACCTTTTCTATTGCAGTGGATGAAGTGTTCGCATCCGGCGTCAGGATCACATTTTTACCCACATACAAATCGGCCATGGCCGCCGCCGGGCCGCTTTTTTCAGCTCCGGCAATCGGATGCGCACCGACGAACTGGCTGAGTTTGTCACCTAACTCAGCTGTGGCATAAGCCATGACATCTGACTTGGTACTACCGGCATCGGTAATCACGGTAGACGCATTTAAATGGGGGAGAATCGAACGCAAAATGGCGGGGGTTTGTGCGACGGGAGTGGCTATCATCACCAAATCGGCGTCTTGTAGTGCCGAGGCAACTTCTGTTTCTGCGCGATCAATCAAGCCTAGTTGC
>CAKZJM010000058.1 GCA_936943315.1 uncultured Methylophilus sp.
ACTATCAGCATTATTTAGGCAGCCATCTCGTGTTATACCGGTTGGGTGGTGATGAATTTGCCGTATTGAGTCACAAGGGTGAGGTGGCGGTGGTTGAGCGGGCATTGCAAGATGCCATCGAGGGGGTGCGCCGTGAAGGGTTTGAGTTTTTTGGCGCCAGCGCAGGCTCTGCCTATTATTATGAGGCTGAAAACAAGCCCGAACTCTTGCATTTGGCAGATGAACGCATGTATGAAAAGAAACGGTCACGCCAGCAGCGATGACCGCACACTATTAATAAAAAGCTCAATATCGAGCCTTCATAAAGGGGAAGTCCATGTTTGCAAATTCAACGCGGCGGGCGCTGGTGATGACTGTTTTGGCGATGTTAATCATCCCATTAGCAGCTTCCTGGTTTGCCTATCCAACCACCCATCTGCCTCCAGGTTTTGGCGTTTTTCCACCGCAATTTGTTCAAGATCCGCCCGGCTTTAACCTGATTGTTTTTATTGCCGTTGCCCTGCTAGAAGCTGCCTTTGCTGTGTTTCTGATTTTTCCGCAATGTTTTGGCTTTAAGCCCGTCACTCCATCACCGGCGCCCACTCCGCTGGCTTTTCCGTGGTGGTTTTGGGTGGGCCTGGCCGCCACGCTGTTTTTCTGGTGGCTGATGTGGACACGCACCACACCGTTTGGTGATCTGGTGTATTACGCCTTCACCCCCATGTGGTGGGGATTTATTTTTGTGCTGGACGGCCTCACTTACCGTTATTCTAACGGTTACTCACTGTTTGCCAGCCGCCCCAAAACGTTTCTCATCAGTGCGATTGTGTCGGTTGGTGGGTGGTATTTCTTTGAATATTTTGATTATTTTGCCTTGGGTAACTGGTATTACCCCAATACTGATATCCCCGGCTTAAGCCATACCACCATTGTGTGGATTTTTATATTTGCCTATACCACCGTTTGGCCAGCCATTTTCGAGTGGTATACCTTGCTTAATGCGTTTCCTAAGATTGCAGGGCGCTATTCTCAAGGTCCTGCGCTTGCTCTCCCGGCCAAGCCTATGTTGTATGTGAGCTTCTTGTTATTTGCTGCGGTGCCATTCTGGCCTTACCCTTTGTTCTGGGCCATGTGGATTGCGCCATTAATCGGCATTGCCGGCATATTGATGCTGTGCGGAGTCTGGACACCTTTTGCCGATCTGGCTAAAGGTAATTGGAGCCCGGTGCTGTTGATGGCGCTCAGCTCTTTGTTTAACGGGTTTTTCTGGGAGTTCTGGAACTACGGCAGCGCCCACCCGACCTTGCCGGTCACCAACCCGAATTACTGGGTGTACGATATCCCATATGTCAATGTGATTCATATTCATGCTGAAATGCCGCTATTGGGCTTTGCCGGTTATTTGCCGTTTGGTGTGCTGGTGTGGATGGTCTTTATTTGGGCCGGTACGGTGTTTGGATTTAACACCAATATTCTTAAGACTGATCAACAGCGTTAAGGCTTGATGCCAGAGAGTAGCTCCCTTTTTTGTGAGGGGTGGCCGCCACGATGGTTTGAGGATGCCCCCAGGAGTACTGGGGGCATTTTTTATTAAAGCCTCTTCTCTATTGAATACATATTTATTGCAGCGGCTTGGCAACATTTCTTCTTTGCCAGTCATCCAGTGCTGCTTCCATCTGTTTCTGGTGAAAGCCTCGCACGACCTTTCCTGCCACCACTAATACCGGCACACCGTTCGCCGCCAGCTGCTGGTATTGGCTGCGCGCTTCCGCCGAGGTTTCTATGTTCATTTCCCGGTAGGCGATGCCTTTGGCTGCCAGCAAGACACGTGTTTTCTCGCAATACGGGCACCAGTCAGTGGTGTATAGCACCACCTGGCCATGGCTGAAGTCTGGCGGTGGATGCAGGTAAAACCACCATGTACGCCACTCCATGCTCAACAGAATGGCAGTGCCTATGAACAGGAACTTCGCTCGTGGGGAAAATTTCATGACCATAGGCGATTAATAGATAAAAGCATGATCAGATTGACCTGTTTTACGCATAAAAAGTCATCAAAAAAGAGTGTATTTTAATTATTCAATAATTTCAATGACATAGCTATTTTTATTAAACGACTTTGTCGGTTTGTTGCGCCAATATATTGATTTGAATTGCTTTGTTAAAATGCTCTAAGTCTTTGTCTTTAAAAGGGATTTTTTCCCCCAAAGTGCTTGCCAAGCACTTTTTTTTTATCTATAGTGTGCAAAAGGGTGATTTTGTGTTGAATTGTGGGAAATTTATTCCATTTTTAATCAAAACGGGTTGGGTCAGGGAATAATTCATGTTTCGCGGGGCGGTACAGTTAAGTTTGGATGCAAAAGGGCGGCTCAGTGTGCCGGCCAAGCATCGTGACGCCCTCACGGCCGGCGGGCAGGGTGAAGTTGTGCTCACGGCGCACCCGCACCGTTGCCTCATTTTGTATCCGCAAGCAGCTTGGGAGCCGATTGAAACCAAGCTGACCAGTTTGTCCAGTTTTAATCCTCAAACCAGTGGTATTCAGCGCATGATCGTGGGCCAGGCAGATGTGATGCATCTGGATTCTGCTGGCCGCTTGCTGGTGAATGCCGTACTGCGCAAGTTTGCCAAGCTCGACAAGGACGTGATGATGGTCGGGCAAGGTAGTCATTTCGAGTTATGGGATGTCGCCGCATGGGATCAGCAATTGGAAAGCCTGATGTCGGCTGACCAGTTACAGATTCCGCAAGAGCTAGAAGGATTCTCGCTATGACGCGGGGCGCGAAGTCAGCGCCCGCGTCCTTGACGGAAACGTCAGTGTCACCAGTCGCCGCCAGTCATATCACCGTATTGCTCAATGAGGCGGTAGAGGCGTTGAACGTGCGGGCTGATGGCATTTATGTAGATGGCACCTTCGGTCGCGGCGGCCATAGCCGGCTCATCCTTTCCAAATTGGGTAGTCAAGGTCGTCTGATCAGCCTGGACCGGGATCTGGCGGCGGTGGCGCATGGGCAAGCAATTGCAGATGCGCGTTTTAGCATGGTGCACGCACACTTTTCATCCATGACGACTGTTTTGGCGGAGTTGGGTGTGCAGGCGGTCGATGGCATTTTGCTCGATTTGGGTATTTCGTCGCCGCAGATTGATGAAGGTGAGCGCGGATTCAGTTTCCGATTTGACGGGCCGCTGGATATGCGTATGGATCAAAGCCGGGGGCAGACTGCCGCAGAGTGGTTGGCCGCTATTTCAGAGAAGCAATTGGTTGAGGTGATAAGGGATTATGGTGAAGAACGGTTTGCTAAGCAGGTTGCAAGGGCGATTGTTAAGGAGCGCGAAGATGGGCGTCCCATCACCACTACAGGGCAACTTGCCAAGGTCGTGGCAGGCGCCATCCCCAAGAATGAGCCGGGCCAGAACCCTGCAACGCGCACATTTCAGGCTCTACGGATTTTCGTCAATCAAGAGCTTGAGGAACTCTCGCTAGTGTTGCCGGATTGTTTGCGCTTGCTGCGGCCGCAAGGCCGGTTGGCGGTGATCAGCTTTCATTCGCTGGAAGACCGCATCGTCAAGCGCTATATCCAGTCCGAGGAGGACAGGGACAATCTGCCTGCGGGCTTGCCTGTGCGCGCCAAGGATTTGCCGCAGTCTCGTCTGATCTCGGTCGGCAAGGCGATTAAGCCGAGCAAGGCTGAGGTTGCCGCCAATGTCCGCTCGCGTAGTGCGGTGTTGCGTGTGGCTGAGCGCACGCAAGTGCAATAAAGGCTACGCATGTTGCGCCTGAATTTGATTTTGTTTGCATTGACCATCGCCATGGCGTTGGGCGTGGTGACCGCGCAATACAAGGCGCGCAAATTGTATTTTGAGCTGGACCGGCAGGAAATGTTGACCAAGCAGTATATGACCGAATATGACCAGTTGCAGATTGAGCAAAGTACCTGGGCTATGCATTCTCGGTTGGAAGACTTCGCCACCACGCGTTTGCATATGCACAGCCCAAGCATGCAGCAAACACAGGTGATCATGGTGGATGTTCCACCTGCACCTTGAGTGTGGATGTCGCATAAACATGGTCATGCTGCTTAAAGAGAGTCAACACAAGCTGGTCAAGCTGCCAGCCTGGCGCCGTAGAACGCTGCTGGTGTTGTTGCTGTTGAGTTTTGTCCTGTTGCTGGGGCGCGGGTTTTACCTGCAAACCTTGCATAAGGATTACCTGATTAAAAAAGGTGAAGCGTTTTCGCGGCGCAAAATTGTGCTGATGCCGCATAGAGGCAAGATTTACGACCGTAACTTCAAGCCATTGGCGATCAGCCTGCCGGTGGAGTCGTTATGGGTGAACCCGACCGATGTGCAGATTTCGGCGGTGCAGTTGAAACAGATGGCCAAGTTGCTGGAAATGCCAGCCAAAGAGCTGCAACAAAAAGTGCAGCAAAAGAAAAAAGAATTTGTATATATCAAACGGAGAGTGGCGCCCGATGTGGCAAAACAGGTGATGGCGATGAAAGTGCCCGGCGTATTCAGTCAGAAGGAATACAAACGCTTCTACCCTGCGGCAGAAGTGGCGGCGCATATCGTCGGTTTCACGGGCGTGGATGACACTGGCGTGGAGGGCATGGAGCTGTACCGCAACAATGTGTTGTCGGGCACGCCAGGCAAGCGCGACTTTGTGCGTGACCGCAAGGGCCATGTGGTAGAAGACCTGGTGGCAGTGAAATTGCCGCATGACGGCCAGGACCTGGTGTTGAGCATAGACCGTACCGTGCAATACGTGGTGCACCGTGAATTGTCACGTGCGGTAGACAAGCACAAAGCTAAGGCGGGGGCGGCAGTGGTGCTTGATGCCAAAACCGGCGAAGTGCTGGCGCTGGTTAACATCCCGACGTATAACCCGAACAATCCGGTCAATGTGGCCAGCAAGCTGCGCAACTCTGCCATCGTCAATATTTTTGAGCCGGGCTCCACCATGAAGCCGGTCACCGCTGCTGCTGCCATGGAGTTTGGCCCTTACCAGCCTGATACCAAAATCCAGACCGCGCCTGGCTATTTGCGCATAGGCACTGCCACCATTCACGATGCGCACCCTAACCAAGTGCTCAGTGTGTCGCAGGTGATCCAGAAATCTTCCAATGTTGGTTCTGCCAAAATGGCGCTGGATCTGGATCGCGAGCAATTGTGGAACACCTATATCCAGTTGGGCTTTGGCACGCCGACCAAAATTGGTTTCCCGGGCGAGGCTTCTGGCAAGGTACGCGATTATAAAACCTGGCGCCCGATTGAGCAGGCGACCATGTCTTACGGTCACGGCATCAGCGTGACCTTGTTGCAATTGGCGCGCGCTTACACGGTGTTTGCCAACGAGGGTGAGCTGTTGCCCGTGACACTGACCAAACTGTCTGAGCCGCCTGTGGGCCGCCAGGTGTTTTCTGCCAAAGTCGCCAATTCAGTGAAAGACATGCTGGAGCTGGTGGTGCAGCCGGGCGGGACAGCTTTGAAAGCACAAGTGACTGGTTACCGCGTAGCAGGTAAGACCGGTACAGCGCACAAGCTGGGGGCGGGCGGTTACGAGCACGATAAATATGTGGGTTCTTTTGTGGGCATGGTGCCTGCCTCTAACCCGCGTCTGATCATGGCGGTGATGATCGATGAACCGAACAATGGCGAATACTACGGCGGCAGTGTGGCTGCGCCGGTCTTTAGCGCAGTGATGAACGATGTCTTGCGCATGCTGGTGATTCCACAAGATGGCAATCCCGTGCCCGTGACGCCACCCGCCGACGCGGCTGAAGTGAAGGAGGCGATGTGAGTAAATACATTATTCCCGCCCCGGTGCATGGCATTACGGCAGACAGCCGCCAGGTGGAAAAGCATGGCTTGTTCCTGGCTTATCCTGGCCAGCACAGCGATGGCCGCGACTATATTGAAGAAGCCATCGCCAAAGGTGTCAATACCGTGATCTGGGATAGCCAGGGGTTTGACTGGAACCCGGAATGGACCGTACACAATATCGCCATCCCAGACCTCAAATCGCAAGTCGGGCATATTGCCAGCCAGTTTTATAAGGATCCTTCCGAGCAGTTATGGTGCGTAGGGGTGACCGGCACAAACGGTAAAACCACGGTCACGCATTGGCTGGCACAAGCCTATCGCTTCTTGCAGAAAAAATCTGCCGTGATTGGCACGCTGGGCAATGGGGCGCTGGATGATCTGCAGCCGACGCAAAACACGACGCCTGGCCCGGTGGAGCTGCAAAGAATGCTGGCAACTTTTGTGCTGGATGAAGTGCGCATGGTGGCGATGGAAGTCTCTTCGCATGGTCTGGATCAGGGCCGCGTCAATGGCGTGGCTTTTGATGTCGCAGTGTTCACCAACCTGAGCCGCGACCACCTGGATTATCACCTGACCATGGAAGCCTATCAGGCCGCCAAGCGTAAGCTGTTTGACTGGCAAACCCTGTCTGCCTCTGTCGTGAATGCAGACGATGCGTTTGGGCTGGTGCTGATTGAGGCACTGCGTGCACAAGGTAAAAAAGTGTTGAGTTACGGCTTGCACCAGGAGGCTGACGTGTGCGCAACCGCGGTCACCATGCATGCGACCGGTTTTGAGATTCAGGTGCGCACGGCACAAGGCCGCGGCGATATCCAGTTACACGCCCTGGGTCAATTCAATGTCTACAACGCGCTGGCCGTGCTGGCCAGCTTGCTGGCAAATGACGTGGCCTTGCCTGCTGCCTTGCAGGCGGTGTCTGGACTAGTGCCTGTGGCAGGCCGCATGCAGATGTTTGGCGGCGGTGATTTGCCCTTGGTGGTGGTCGATTATGCCCACACGCCGGACGCACTGGAAAAAGCCTTGCATACCTTGCGCATTCAGGCGCGCGGCAAACTCAGCTGCGTGTTTGGCTGTGGCGGTGACCGCGATGCCGGTAAACGTAGCGAAATGGGCCGCATTGCTGATGAGCTGGCCGATACGGTGATTGTGACCAACGACAATCCCCGCACTGAAAATCCTTACGCCATTATTGCCGCGATTGCCGAAGGGATGACACGTGAAGTGACCGTGGAAATCGACCGTGCCAAAGCGATCGCGATGGCTATCGGTCAGGCAGGCAAAGGCGATGTGGTGCTGGTAGCAGGCAAAGGCCACGAAGACTATCAGGAAATTCAGGGTATCCGCTATCCGTTCAGTGATGCTGATTGGGTGCAAAACGCATTGAAGAAGCACACATCGAATGCGAGGGTGACAGCATGATCTCGCTGAAAACGATTGCTGAAGTATTGCACGGCACACTGCATGGCGCAGATGTCACGGTGACCTCTGTGGATACCGATAGCCGCCGTGCGCAAGCCGGGCAACTGTTTGTGGCGTTGGCGGGGGATAAGTTTGATGGGCATGACTTCCTGCCGCAAGTGGCTGTGCAGGGTGCCGTGGCGGCCTTGGTCAGCAAACCGGTGGCGACTGACTTGCCTACCGTAGAGGTCAAAGACACGCGTCTGGCATTGGG
>CAKZJM010000059.1 GCA_936943315.1 uncultured Methylophilus sp.
CTTTGTACCACTCTTCACCCAGGCGCTGTTGGGCCGGGATAATGTTGACGTATTCGTTAAACTCGCCGCGCAAAAAACCCCAACCGCGCTGCACGTGCTGGATCAGGCTCTGCGCTTTGTATTGCGTGGCCACATTGATGCGGCGGATACCGGAGTTGATACAATTGGATAACGGAAAATCAATGATGCGGAACTTGCCGCCAAACTGCACAGCGGGCTTTGCGCGCCAGTCGGTGAGGTTCTTCAAACGACTGCCACGCCCACCGGCCAAAATAATGGCGACGGTATTTTTGGTCAGGTTACTAATAAAGCGGTCGGAAGGACGTTCCTGTCGCCGGTTAACTTTACGACGTTCAACAAACTCTGCAGCGTGGGACATGATGCTTTTCCTGTTTTCCTGATCCTGAAAATCAACCGGCAGTTTGACAGGCGATGGAGTCAAGGCAGAGACAGCGCAACGCTGGATTACCGCAGGTCTGGCACTCACAGTCTGCATCATAATTCGGGTAATGACAACGAAATTTAAAATGCAAATGACGTAAAGCTCAACTTTTTTTGATAGGCTAGTCAAAAGGACCTTCCTCGCATGACAGCCAAATCTGCAGCTACACATCCCGCCGATACGGTGCATTTGCAACGCATTCTAGACGCCACCCATCACAATCCATTTGAGTATTTGGGCGTACACGCTGACAGTCAGCAAGGCGCCTGGGTTGTGCGCGTGTTTTTGCCCAATGCTGAAAAGGTGTGGGTGAAGACAGAGCAAGCCTGGCAGGAAATGACCCTGACGCAACCGCAGGGCCTGTTTATTGGCCTCTTACACAGCGTCATTCAGGCTCCCGTCAGCTTAAAAATTCAGTCAAAAGGTCAGAAATCGACTTATGAGACGATAGATACCTACAGCCTGGACAGCACCGTGACGGCCGATGAGTTGCATTTATTTGGCGAAGGTCGTTTATACGAAGCCTACAATACACTGTGCGCTATTCCGATGACGGTCAACGGCGTCGCTGGCGTACGATTTGCCGTCTGGGCGCCCAATGCCGGACGCGTCAGCGTGGTGGGCAGCTTCAACCAATGGGATGGCCGCGTACACGCCATGCGCGCCCTAGGCAGCAGTGGCGTGTGGGAGCTGTTTATCCCGCACCTGACTGATCATGATTTATACAAATTTGAAATCCGTAACCGCGAGCACGGCTATGTCATGCTCAAAGCCGACCCTTATGGCAAGGCATTTGAAGCCAGGCCAGGGACCGCTAACCGCATCTGCCAAAGCCACTACCTCTGGGAGGACCAGGCCTGGCAGCAACAGCGTGAGCAACGTGACTGGCTGCATGCTCCTTTTAACTGCTATGAAGTGCACCTGGGCAGTTGGCAACGCGACCAGCATGGCCACTTCCTGAGTTATCGCGCGCTGGCAGATGCATTAATTCCACACCTGGTTGAGATGGGCTATACCCATATCGAATTACTCCCGGTAGCAGAGCATCCGCTCAACGAATCCTGGGGTTACCAGGTCACAGGTTATTTTGCGCCTACCCACCGTTTCGGCACGCCCGATGACTTGAAATACTTTATTGATCGTTGCCATGCGGCCAGTATTGGCGTGATTTTGGACTGGGTGCCCGGCCACTTCCCCAAAGACGATTGGGCATTGGCCCGCTTTGACGGGACGGCGCTGTATGAACATGCCGACCCCAGACTGGGCGAACACATGGACTGGGGCACCTATATTTTCAATTACGGCCGCAATGAAGTCCGCAACTTTTTATTGAGC
>CAKZJM010000060.1 GCA_936943315.1 uncultured Methylophilus sp.
TTGAGTGGCTGTTGTGCCGCGTATTCTTCGCGGATCGCCATCAGGCCAGGCATTTCAGTTTCAGCGATGGCGATCTCTTTGCGACCCCATGCCGCCAGGGACATGTCAGCAACAACGTAATCTTTAATATCAGCTACAGTATTCATGTTTCAATCCTTAAAAAATATGAAAACTGAGCAGGAAATGTTCATTAAGAACCGGGGAAACGTTTGTTCACCTTTTTTCCGTGCTCGCACAGTGAAAAGTGAACGCCGTTAAGATGCTTTTCAGCAAATGCTCTGAGCCTGGGAGCCGAATGACTCTCGCAGCGTTCCTCAGAAGTTGCGGATTATACGCTAACCCTGGCATTTTACAAAAAAGCCAGCGCTGGCAAACTTCAAACAAAGGGATAAATCCGGCGCAAATAAACCGCTAAATTCGGTGTATTGAATGAATCTACAAACTGACGTCATTCCTCCCTGTTACTCTGCAAAATCATTGTCATACGCCTATGCCATGATGTCATCACAGCAACACTCATGACAACAGATTAGGAAAGGTGGTTCACATGACGATGTATCAAGTAATGGATGAAGAAAACCATTGCATCGCAACCTTTCATCATTTTCAGGAAGCGATGTATACCGCACAAGACTTTACCTTGTGGGATGATGAACATTACTACCATGTCGAAGAGTTAGACATGGCAGTGGCTTAAGCGATTGCAACATTCTTAAAGCTTTAAAACAAAAGCGCCCGGTTGGGCGCTTTTTTATTGCTCACTATTCATGCTTGAATGACTGATTATCCCTGAGCTGATGACTGCATCACGACTGCCTATGGAAGACTTTTCATGGCCACTTTAAGCTCTTCTGCTTTTTCGGTATCCAGGTGGCTCAAGGCATCTACGTTAGCCATAGCTTCACCGTGGTTGCCGCTGGCTTCAGCAATCATCCCCAGGTAGTAAAAAGCCTGGCTATGCTGGATCACACGGTGCAGATGTTGTTCAGCTATGGTGAAATCCCGTGTTTCATACTCTGCGGCAGCGAGGTAAAACCAGGCTTCGGTGTTTTGAGGCTCTTTAGCCGTCCATTGTTCGGCAATTACTTTCAGGCCTTGCCAGTCTTTGTGCAGGTAGGGGAAAACCACTTTCATGAAGTAAGGCCACTCGGCAGCCGGTTTGCCCCAGAAAGGCAGTTCGCTTTTCACCACAATCGGGCCAGCGGGTTTATTGATCAAGGCTTTCACCCAATCAACTGACATGTAGTAGTAATAGGCGTCTTTGCCTGGGCTTTTGAGCGTGATCAACCCAACCAGTGCACCGCTGTCATCAAACAGGCCGCCGCCGCTGGCACCTTGCCTGAAGGTGCTCGTAGCACGCACAATGACTGAGTCGTCCATGGTGAACAAGCCTTTGACCACACCGCTGGTGCTCACCGGTGCAGCAACAAAACTTGGGTAGCCGATGGTGAATACAGGTTGCTCGTACTTGAGCTCACGGCTTGATTTCATAGCAACCGGGGTCAGTGGCAAATCTTCCATTTGCAGCATGCACACATCATGCTCCCAGTCTGGTTTGACACCCACTGCATGATAAGCGGCGCCGCCACTCATCACACTGATACTGCTGGCATTCGCCACCACGTGGCAGTTGGTCACTACCTGGTTTTCAGCGACTACCACGCCAGAGCCCAACCCATATTGGCCATTCTTTAAACCAACTTGCACTCGCAACACACGACTATTTAATTCCTGCATCAGCCCATCAGCTGGCTCGGCCATTACAGAGGCGCTGATGAATCCTAAGAATAATCCAATCATTAACTTCGTCATGTCGTGCTCCAATCCGTGGCGCCCTTGGCAATGAACCGATAGGCATTAAGTAAGTTGGAAAGCTGTTCAAGCTTGTTTTAGCAAGACGTATTCCAACCACGGAGCAGGCTTTTGCGCACGTAATAAGTGCGTGACAAAGAAGCATCAGAATGAAAATTAAACCTTAATAATCAATGCATTAATAGTGTATCGAGGCGATTTTTAGGCAGATGCTAGGGGAATAAAAACAAGTACCGGGCAGTGACAACCTTCAAAAATGCACCACAAGAGTGCAACGCACTGTGATACACGCACAACCAGAAGGCATTTGAGATTTAAAATGAGGCGCAAAAATAAGCAAAAACGAAATTGGCACAGAAATATGGCTTTTTTTCGAGGTTAAAACCGGTGATTTCCGGCTCTAGCCATAGTTAACCTACTGGTGGGAGGGTTACATTCGCAGGGAATCATCGGTCAGCCCTAACACAGCCACAGATGTAGACGCTACGAAATGAACAAGCACAGGCCTAGCCGCCAACAGCCCGCAACCAGTTTAAAACGTCTTGAAGTAAACGCTGATCTCCACGCAACGGCTTGGCCAGCTTGGCAATAATGTCCACATGGTCATACCCCTCATAAGTGATGAGCTGGGCCCGGCCGCCCTTGGCTGTCACCGCATTGGCCAAATTGATGGAGTTTTTGGGCCACACCGTGCGGTCCTTGGTCCCAGTCAACAGCAGGAGCGGTGGGTTATTGCCAGTCACAAAATGGATGGGTTGTGAGGTCCACTCTTGCTCAGGAGGCGCAAAAATGGCGCGCAAGCGATCTGTTCCCAGCGGCAGAAAATCGTAAGCGCCTGCCAGACCTACCGTCCCGGCAATCGCGTCAGGATGCAGGCCCACCCGCGCCAGGTATTCTGGATTGAGTGACAGCATTACAGCCAAGTGCGCCCCGGCAGAATGCCCCATCATAAAGACGCGTTGCGGATCTCCATGGTAGGCAGAAATATGTTGCTTAACCCATTGGAAAGCCAAAGCAGGGTCTTGCATGAGCTGAGGGAATTTCACTTCTGGATAGTGCCGGTAATCCGGGATCACAACGAGGTAGCCTTGGGCAGTAAACGCCTCAGCCACAAACAAATAATCCTGCTTGCTCCCTGAGTCCCAACTGCCACCGTAAAAAAACACAATGACCGGCAGCAATGCCTCTGAAAGCTGGTGCGGCTGGTAAATATCCAGCTTTTGCGGCGGCAACGTTCCAAACGGGATGTCACGCAGAATCTGCATCTGCCCTTTGGGCACCACGGCATTCAGCAGCGTGACTGGCCTGCAAGCCGATAACAGCATGCCGAACAACCCAGCAACCCAACCTCTTCTTATCGTATTAATCTTTTGCGGAGACATCGTCTAACAGACTGCCTGCCCTGCAAAAAAATTCCCGGTGCAACTTAGTGATGCGCGATAAAAATACGGTTACGGCCTTGCTGTTTGGCTGCATACAAAGCGACATCGGCCATTTTCATTAAATGCGCCAGCCCCTGCTGCTCACCGAGTTGGGCCGTTGAAACCAGCCCGAATGAAGCGGTGTAATGAATTTGCTCGCCATGATCACTCATGACGCTGTGGTCAATTTCAGACCGTAAGCGCTCAATGACCCGCGCCGCTTCATGCAGGTCTGTCATCGGCATCAATATGCCAAACTCCTCGCCCCCCAGGCGGCCCACCATATCGCTGGTACGCAAGGCAGTCACACACTTGAGGCAAAAATTCTGCAATACCAGGTCGCCGGCATGGTGACCGTACTGATCATTGATTTTTTTGAAATGGTCGATATCCACCATAGCAAACGCGAAAGGGGAGTTGTAGCGCTGGCTGCGCCTGACCTCAGACTCTAGCTCGTGGATAAAATGACGGCGGTTGGCGATGCCGGTTAAAAAGTCAGTGAAGGCGAATTTGTCGGCCTCAATATGCAATTGATAAATCCGCCAGGCCACAAACACGCCCACCATCAAAAACAGCGTCAAGAGCAAAGTGGCATAACGCAAGCCATGACTGGTGTGCCTCTCCAGTCGATGCTGGCTCTCTTGGACATACTGGGTCGCGCGTGCATTGGCACTGTTCAAAATGGCCTCATTCAAGCGCATCACTTCAGCAAAACGGGCCGTCCATTGCGTTTCAATCAGACGATGCGCGTCAGCATAATGGGCTTCTGCCAGCTGTGTGAGTATCTGGTCGCGCACATCGTAGAGCAAGGCCAGCTTTTGTTTGAGCAGATCGGTTTGTTGCAACGCATCCGAGTAACTATTCGCAATGACCGTTATTTTTTGTTGCGCCAATTGCTGCTGCGCTTTAATCAACAGCCTGGTATTGGCCAATTGTTTACGGTCTGCCTGTGTCAGCGTGGCATACAGCAAACTACTGCGCACCTGGTGCAAATCAGACTCAAGTGCCAATGCGGCATTCGCCACGGCAAACGGCTGCTCATAAAGCTTGCGTGTGGTTTGGTGCATCTCGCGCATGCTGGAGAAATAGAGCCACAGAAATAACAGCGCACCGACAAAAGCGATTAGAAACCCGGCAATCAGGATATACAATACGGCATGTTTTCGCTGTCTGGTCATGACTCGTTCTGCCTGGATAAGCCGCCGGTTATTAAAAGAGACCTATTCTTTGCTTAATCGCGCTGTGATAAATGCCCACTCCTTGGGATCGACAGGTGTAATCGACAAGCGGTTCCCTTTTTGTAAAGTACGCATATTGGCCAACTCAGGCGCCTCACGCATCTCTTTCAGGCTCAACAACCGGGTTTTACGCACCAGTTTCACATCAACATTCACCCACCGCGGGTTCTCTGGTGTGGACTTGGGATCAAAATACTTGTGCCCTTCTACAAACTGGAACTTGTCAGGGTAAGCCAGCTGGCTTACCTCGCAAATGCCGACAATACCCGGCTCAGCACAATTTGAATGGTAAAACAGCACGCCATCGCCGACCTTCATCTGGTCACGCATAAAGTTACGTGCCTGGTAATTTCGCACGCCATACCAATCCACCGTCTGATTGGGAAACCCAGCCAAATCATCAATCGAAACATCCGAGGGCTCGGATTTCATCAACCAGTAACGCGCCATGCTTTAAAACCTTCTTCTGTCCATCAAATGCCAGTATCATAAACCAAGTTACAGTTCAGCTCACAATCATGGCAAAAAACGTTCTTGGCACCCTTCTTATTCCTTGCAGCATGCACCCCATCACCGGCTTTATGCGCGATGGTTGTTGTGGATTTCATCCAGAAGATTTGGGCAGGCACACCGTGTGTGCAGAGATGACCGATGAGTTTCTCGCTTTTTCACAAGCACAAGGCAACGACTTATCCACCCCCGTGCCGGAATATGGTTTTCCAGGACTCAAAGCCGGGGATCGCTGGTGCCTGTGCGCCAGACGCTGGCTTCAGGCCAGTGAAGCGGGCTATGCACCACCTGTGATTTTGGAGTCCTGCGATGAAAGCTGCCTGGAAGTAGTCAGCCTGGCTGACCTGATGTATCACGCATTGCGCTAACTGAACGAGATCAAGAAGCGATCTTTGAAACCACTGGCTTGCAAAAACAGTGAACTGGAAAAGAGATGTGCTAAGGGGTTACCTGAGCCGCTAATCCTGAACCAAAAAGTTCAGGTGGTAACAGCCTAGGGTACATTAGGTTCACACGCCAAGGGCGTCTTAAAAGACTACCCAACTTAGTGCGATCGCACAGCACCCGATGAGCCGAAACCTATAACAAAGACTAGTTCAAGGAATTTTGGACTCAGGCAACGCCTTAGCACACCGTGTTATGATACGCCAATTCGTAAAAATGACGATGAAAAATTTGTGAAATGAAGCGGATTACAACAATTTATGCTGGCCGGACAATACATCATCAATCTGCTGCTGCATGGTAGAAATGCGTTTTTTCACATCGCCCACATCCACCCCGCCACTGCGGGTATTCAACAACTCATGCGTGATATTGAGTGCCGCCATGATGGCAATCCGCTCAACACTGACCATTTTACCGGCATCGCGAATTTCACGCATTTTACCATCCAAATAGCCCACCGCCTGCAATAAACTGTCACGCTCTTCATCGGTACAGGTCACGCTAAACGCGCGGCCCATGATTTCGATATCGATAGGATTACTCGCCATGGCTAGTGACCCTCCTCAGGCAATGCCGACAATAAACGCTCTAACTGCACACTGGCTTGCGTCATATTCAGCTTCAACGATTGCGACTCCTGATGCAAGCGTGTCACCTCCTGACGCAACTCCATGTTTTCGTCACGCAGCTGCCCACACAAAGCAATCAGCTTTGTCACGCGCTCTTCAAGACTTTTTAAATCGGCATCCATCAGCCCATTATCTTTTAAAAAAATGAGTGTGGTCAATAGCTAAGCGCATTTTTTCAAAGTAATTTAAGAATGTAGGACGCCTCCCACAAGGCGAGTTTGCTAGTAAAACAGCAGCCTTTAGTCTAAAATGCCCCAAGTTGTCAGGTGCCCGAGTCTGCGTTCTTGCAGACAAAGGTGAAACTGGGAAACAGGTGCGTGAACCCGATTCACAATGCCTGTGCTGCCCCCGCAACGGTAAGCAAGTGCGGGTCTATCCACATGCCACTGAGTTCAAACTCGGGAAGGCGATAGATCAAGACTTGCCAGCCCGGAGACCGGCCTAGCAACCAACCATTTGCAATACCGCGGGGTGACGGTGTCTGATTATGTATGGGCTTTGCAGTTCAAGATGCAAAGCCTTTATTCATTATCCCTAACTCCCGGTATTGATACACAAACCACATGCGGGGTCGCGTGTGAGACAGGGATAAGATAATGAAAAAAAAGGTTTTATATAGCGTGATTGCCACGCTATTCACTTCACCGGTCTTTGCTGAAGACCTTGAAGTCGATACAGTCACCGTTAAATCATCCGGCTTTGAGCGCAAAGATACCGAAACCACTTATGCGTCTGAGATTCACACTTCAAAGCAAATCGAGGCTTCAGGCGCCAGTACACTTTATGATTACCTGGCGCAACAGAGCTCGCTAAATATATCACCCAACACTGGCAACAAAGCAACGCCTGCTATCAACCTACGTGGTTACGGCAATGAAAATGGCTATCAAAATGTCGTAATTACAGTTGACGGTCAAAGACTCAACAATATTGACTTGCAACCAGCACTATTGGCAGGTATCCCATTAAGTAATATTGACCGGATTGAAATCAGCAAAGGCAGTGGCTCGGTACGTTATGGAGATGGTGCCACGGCGGGTGCCATCCAAATTTACACCAAATCAAAAACAGGAGTCACGGTCTCTACCAGCTGGGGCAATTACGGCCAGAAAAATCACTATGCCTCTGCAGGGTTAAGTGAAGAGAAAATAGATCTGTCCATGAGTCTGGCACATGATAGCTATGATGGATTCAGCAAAAAAGACGATACAGGACATCACGATCAATTCACTAGCAACACTCAAAATGCAAAGGTAAGACTCAAGCCAACAGATAGCTTGCGTGTATCTGCCGAAGCGACCAGCTCCCGGAATGACATCAGATACGTCAACCCTCTCAGCAAAGCAGTGTTTGATCGCAACCCGAAAACAGCTGTTGGCACATATCCTGATCAAGCATTTGATACCAATCAATGGAGATTAGGCGCAGAATGGGATATTAGCGAGCAACTGCAGTTACGTGCAACGCACTTTAATGAAGACAAATTCTCAGAATTTGTGTCTTCAACACCCTCAACGGCAAACTCTATTTACAAGAGCAACGAAATTGTTTTGCGATATCAAACTGACAGCCTGAAAGTGTTGGGCGGCTATCAAAACTTTGATGGAGAGCGTAAACGCTGGAGTGATTTTGGGAGCATTACTTCAGATGTCACCACCAAAAAAAATGAAGCCACATTTATTCAAACTGAGTACTTAGTCAACCAGTGGACTTTCTCAGCCGGGGCGCGCAATGAAAGTGTCCGCTACAATTTCAGACCTGTTATTAATCCATTTTCCACTGCTGCTACAAAAGAAAGAGAACATTTAGACGCCTGGGATATTGGCGTCAATTACCGCTTCTCTCAAGAGCTATCTGTTTTTTCAAATTACAACCAGGCATATCAAGCGCCAGATATTGATAGGCTCTTTGGATTTGGCTTCGGATTTAATGGTTTCCTTACCCCTGCAAAAGTAAAAACATTAAATCTAGGGCTAAATCATTCCACAACCAGCAATCGTTTGAAAGTTTCCGCGTTCCATGCAAATCTTGACGATGAAATCTTTTTAATCCCTACTGGTTTTACACAAGCGGGCACCAATACAAACCTAGACAAAACCCATAAATACGGGCTAGAAATTCAAGACTATTATCAAATCAATAGCCAATTAGCTGCGTCTATAATTTACAACTATGTTAGGGCAAAAATTGATAGAGAGAGCAATGGTGGAGGTGCCTTCAATGGCAAAGACCTCCCTGGTGTTCCCAAGCATAACTTAGTTGCTAACCTGAATTGGAAGTTTTACCCTAAAGCCAGTCTCAATTTGAACCATACATGGCGCTCAAGTGCTTATGCTTTCAATGACTTCACTAATAATTACAACCAAAAGCAAGGTATTTATTCCAGCACCAATCTCACTGTCAATTATCAATACAGTCAATTCACACTTTTTGCTGGTGTAAACAACTTGTTTGAACATAAAAATTCAATTCAAGTACAAGACAACGTTATTTATCCAATAGATTTTGTACGCACCTGGAGAGTGGGGTTTAGAGCCGATTTTTAAGCCCTAAACAACTTAATGTCACTCGACAATCGAGTGACTCCCACATTCGCACAGGAAATTAAAATGAAAAAAAGAGCAGTATTAGGGCTGATCATAGCTCTGCCTATCAACGCTTACGCCGCAGACGACACCATCACGGCGTTGGACGAAATAGTCGTTACCTCTAGCAGAACACCACAATCCACCAAAACTGTCACCGGCGACATCACCGTCATTGATAGTGAAGAAATCAATCGATTACAAGGTGGCTCTTTAGCAGACTTATTAAGGTTACAACCCGGAGTACAAACATTCACCAATGGTGGCATGGGCACTAACAGTAACATTGCATTACGAGGCACAAATGACAACCAGTTAATTGTGTTAGTGGATGGCGTAAGGATTAACTCAGTCACAACTGGCACTACCGCCTTTGAAAATATTCCACTCGCTTTGATTGAGCGCATTGAGATTCTGCGTAGTCCGGCCTCTAGTCTTTATGGTTCAGATGCGATTGGCGGAGTAGTGCAGATTTTCACCAAGCGTGGAAAAGGCAATAAAACCCATATTTACGGCAGTGCTGGTGCAGGTAGCTATGACTCATATAGCGGCAATGCAGGCTTTGACACGACTTATCAGGCCCTTAAATTTGGAGCCCAGATCAGCAACTATGACACACGTGGTATTTCTGCACTGAAACACGCACCAAGAGTCACCGATCAAGACAGAGATGGTTACAACAACTTTAGCGGTTCAACTTACGCCGACCTTGAGCTCGCTCCCGGCCATTCAATCGGGCTGCATTATTTAGAAAGCAAAGGTCAAAACCAATATGACGGCGGCAGCAGATTTAGTCATTCTGAGCGCCATCAGCAAGGATATGGGATTGGACTTAAAAATGCACTGACTGAACACTGGAACAGCAAACTGGAATATAGCGTTGGTCTAGACAGTTTGTTCAACGTGAGCAATCCGCCTAGTAATACCGACTTCGAGACGGAACAACGCCAACTCTCTTGGCAACATGACTATAGCTTGCCTTATGGCATGCTGACTATTGCTTATGACCGCTTAGAGCAAGATGTTGTGACAAAATCGAATGGCAAAACAACCTTGGATAGAAGCCGTAATAATGATGCTTTTATAGTGGGGTACACCGGAAATTACGAAGCACACAGTGCGCAACTCTCATTACGTGAGGACCATAACAGGTAACTTCACAACAGGTGGCATTGGTTACGGTTACGACTTATCTTCAGCATGGCGATTGACCGCACAATACGGCTCATCATTCAGGGCCCCAACCTTCAATCAGCTTTACGCCGCTAGTTTTGGCAATGCGGATTTACCTTCAGAAAAAGCTGACAATATCGAGGCTAGCGCCCGCTACCAGAGTCAGGGATTTCAGGCAAAACTGACGGTGTTTGATAACCATATCCGTAACTTTATTCAAACATTTAGAGCTGGCTGTCCTAACGGCCTCTCTACCTGCGCAGCCAACGCCGGAAAAGTAGAGATTCAAGGTGCGACAGTGGAAAGCCGGTTTTCAATCAATGAATACTGGCAGTTGAGTGGAAACTTAACAATACAATCACCCCGCGTCGATGCAACTGACAGGCTTTTGGCACGCCGTGCCCAACGTTACGGCAACCTGATCCTGCAATATTCAAATGGCCCATGGGACTGGTCAACCGAGTTAACCGCATCCTCAAATCGAGACGACTATGACAGAGCAATCCGACTTAACTTGAGTGGATATGCTTTGCTCAACAGCACATTAGGTTACCGTCTCAATCCGCAGTGGAGATTACAGGCGAGGGCAAATAACATTCTCAACAAAGATTATGTGCTGGCGGCGTCCTCATCCACTGTCGACTACAACACCATGGGCACAAACATCTTCGTTAGCCTGAACTACGATATGAAGTAACCCCGGAAAGGTGGATTTTGCCCAAGCCTGTGGGAATTGGGCTAAAATTCACCCCTTGTGATTAATCTTAATTTTGGAGTCGTTGGCATGCCACGTAAAATTTCAACCCAATCTCTGGCAATTGCGCTTGTGATTGCACTGATGGTCATCGTTACACGTGGTCATCATTTCGCTTCAATCGACTTTTTACCTAGCGCTTCTTACGCAGCCTTTTTGATCGCCGGTTACTACCTGCGCTCCACCCTCATGTTTGTGGCATTGCTGGCTTTGTGTGCTGGCCTGGATATGGCAGCGGTGACCTGGGGTGGCGTGAGCAACTTCTGCGTGACTCCAGCTTATGGCTTCTTGTTACCGGCGTATGGCACGATGTGGCTGGCAGGTCGCTGGCTGGCAGACAACACAAGCTGGGCTTTTAGCAGCTTGTTTAAACTGACTGGCGTTGTCGTGGTTGCAGCAGCGATTGCTGAGTTGTTCTCAAGCGGTGGGTTCTACTTCTTTGGTGGCCGTTACCCTGACCCAAGCTTTGCTGAATTCTTACCACGTTTGGTCAAATACTTCCCAAAACAATTGGAAGCGATTGCATTCTGGGTGGTAGTTGCGCTGATCGCGCATGTGGTGTTTGGCCTGGCTAAGCGCTCAGTGCAAGAAAAAGCGTAAACGTTTATGGAGACCAGTGACCGCGACAGCCGCCACAAGGCGCGCATGATCCGCAAGAAAGCGGTCATTGATGAAAAAATCGAGCAGGCCAATCAAGAAAAAGGTCTACTACTAATCCTCACAGGCAACGGCAAAGGCAAAAGTTCTTCTGCCTTTGGCATGGTTGCCCGTTCCCTGGGCCACGGCATGTGTGTCGGCGTGGCCCAATTCATCAAAGGCCGCTCAGATACAGGCGAAGAAGCCTTTTTCCGCCAGCACCCCGCCGTCACCTGGCATGTGCTAGGCGAAGGCTTTACCTGGAACACCCAAGACCGCCAGCGTGATACCGAAACCGCCATGCGTGGCTGGCAAATTGTGGCCGGGATGCTGCAAGATCCGGCCATTCAACTCGTGGTGCTGGACGAACTCACTTATACCTTCAAATATGGTTACCTGGACGAGCAGATGGTGCTGGACGCGATAGCCAAACGCCCGCCCATGCAGCATGTTGTCATCACTGGCCGCGGTGCATCCGAGGCGTTGAGAAACGCAGCAGACACCGTGTCTGAACTCATGGACGTGAAGCACGCCTGGCGCGCAGGCATCAAGGCCCAGGCTGGGATAGACCTGTAATGCAAGCCACTGTAGCTACCTGCCATGCCATGCTAATGGCGGCTCCGGCGTCGGGGCAAGGCAAAACCATGACCACGGCCGCCCTGGCGCGCGCCTATAAAAACCGCGGCCTGCGTGTACAAGCCTTTAAATGCGGGCCGGACTTTATTGACGGCATGATTTTACAAGTCGCCACCGGCAAGCCGGTGTATAACCTGGACCTCGGCATGTGTGGGGAAGCCGATGCGCAACGCCTGCTTTATCAAGCCGCGCAGGAAAATGACGTCATTCTGCTTGAAGGCGTGATGGGGCTCTACGATGGCACGCCGTCGTGCGCCGATATTGCTGAGCGCTTTGGCATCCCGGTCGGCTTGGTGATCAATGCCAAAGCCATGGCGCAAACCTTTGCTGCGATTGCGTACGGTTTGTATGCTTTCAGGCCCGCTTTAAAAAAGGCAGGCGTGATTGCAAACCAGGTCGGTAGCGATGGCCATGCCAAGATGATACAAGCGGCCCTGCCAGCGGATATTCCGTGGCTAGGTGCGATGAAGCATGACACGCAACTGAGCCTGCCAGAACGTCACCTGGGTTTGCATCTGGCACAAGAGATTAGCGATATTGACCAGCGCATAGAAGCGGCTGCACACCTGCTGGGGCCAGAGATTCCATTACCGCCTGCGGTGCAATTTTCAGCGCCAGAACCGCACACCGTCACGCCACTGTTACAGGGTAAAACCATCGCAGTCGCCAAAGATGCGGCCTTCTGTTTTACCTATCAGGCTAACCTCGATCTGCTGCAAACTCTGGGTGCAACCATTCAGTTTTTCTCGCCCTTGCAGGATGCGCAATTGCCTGAGGCAGATGCTTATTGGCTTCCGGGCGGCTACCCTGAGCTGCATCTGGATCAACTGCACCACAACACCGCCATGCGCGAAGGCTTGCACGCTGCTGCTCAGTCGAATAAACCCATTCTGGCCGAGTGTGGCGGTATGCTCGCATTGGGTAACACGCTCAATGATCAGCCTGTGTTCGGCCTGCTGCCTGGCAACGCAGAGATTCAACCCAAACTACAAGGCCTGGGCACACAACATGCCGCCTTTAACATGCCTGGCGAACAACCCGCCAGCATAGGCGCACATACCTTTCACTATGGCCGCTTTGAAACCGATTTACCGGTGATTGCGCAAGGCAAAGGCAAATATGGCGCTGGTGAACCGGTCTACAAACAAGGCAGCATCACCGCCAGCTTTTTGCACTTTTACTTCCCATCTAACCCGGCCCTGGCCGCACAGTTTTTCCTGCCATGAGTTTTGCCTATTCAGACGCCGACAAAGCGGCGATTTACAAGGTGATGGCCGAGCGGCGCGATATGCGGCATTTTCTGCCCACGCCGATTGCGCCCGAGTTACTGCAAAAATTGCTACACGCCGCGCACCACGCGCCCAGCGTAGGGCTGATGCAACCATGGCGTTTTATCCGCATTAGCGATGCCACTTTGCGTCAGTCCATCCACAAGCTGGTCGATGAAGAGCGCAAGCACACAGCACAAGCAATAGGCGAAGTGGAAAATACCGCACGCATGGCGGAGTTTATGCGGCTCAAGGTGGAAGGTATTCTGGACTGTGGTGAAGTGCTGGTAGCCACTTTGTGTGACCAGCGTGAGAAACACATTTTTGGCCGCCGCACCTTGCCAGAGATGGACCTGGCCTCCGTCAGTTGTGCCATTCAAAACCTGTGGCTGGCGGCGCGCGCCGAAGGCATAGGCATGGGCTGGGTCAGCCTGTTTGACCCGCAACAACTGGCGAAGTTATTGAACATGCCTGAGGGCGCCAAACCGGTGGCGATTTTGTGCTTGGGCTATGTGAATACGTTTTACAAATCGCCCATGCTGGTCGAAGAAGGCTGGACCACAGAAAAACCGCTGGCTGACATGCTGATGGAAAACGGCTGGCAAAATAACGAGGGGCAACTATGAAACGCTGGCCTGAGCGCATTGTTTGCCTGACCACTGAAACCGTCGAAGTGCTGTACCTGCTCGGTGAGCAGGACCGCATTGTGGGCATTTCGGGCTTCACCACGCGGCCTGCGATTGCGCGTAAAGAAAAGCCCAAGATCAGTGCCTTTACCAGTGCCAATATCGAGAAAATTCTGGCATTGCAACCAGACCTGGTGCTGTGTTTCTCCAACTTGCAGGCTGAGATTGCAGCCTCACTGATCAAAGCCGGTTGCCAGGTGCACGTGTTTAACCAGCGCAGTCTGGATGACACCTTGCAGATGATATTAACCGTCGGCGATCTGGTCGGCGCAAGCGACAAGGCACAGCAGCTGGTAGACACTTACCAGGCACAACTGGCAGCTGCGCGGCAGCAAGCGGCCACCTGGACGCGCAAACCCAAAGTGTATTTTGAAGAATGGGATGAACCCATGATGTGCAGTATCCGCTGGGCGGCTGAGTTGATCACCGCCGCCGGTGGCGAGGATTGCTTCCCGGAACTCAGCCCCTTTCATAGCGCACGTGACCGCACAGTCACGGCAGAACAAGTGCTGGCCAGGCAACCGGATATCATCATCGGCTCATGGTGTGGCAAGAAGTTTCAGCCAGAAAAAGTCAAAGCACGCGAGGGCTGGCATGCCATGCCTGCGATTCGTGACGGGCATGTTTACGAAATCAAATCTGTTGATATCTTGCAGCCTGGCCCCGCCCTGTTTAGCGAAGGCCTCCCGCAACTGCAAGCCATTATGCAACGCTGGCAACAGCAAAGGAGCGACACATGAGCACCCATTTGATTTTAGGCGGCGCCCGCAGTGGTAAAAGTGCCTACGCCGAGCGCCTGGCCTCTGTGCTTGAGCTGCCGGTGACTTACATTGCCACCGCCCAGGTCTATGACGATGAGTTTGCCAAGCGCGTGGAACATCACAAAACCCGCCGCCCGCCTTACTGGGGCTTGGTAGAAGCGCCTTTTAACCTGGGCCAGACCTTGCTGGACAACGATGCACCCGAGACCTGCCTGATAGTCGATTGCCTGACTTTATGGCTGGCGCAATGTATCTGCCCGGATTGTGACAAACCGGAACGGCTGGATTGGCAGGCAGAAAAACAGGCTTTGCTGGCCGCGCTGCCACAGCTACAGGCGCACGTGTTTCTGGTGAGTAACGAGGTCGGCATGGGTATCGTTCCGCTCGGTGAAATCAACCGCCAGTTTCAGGATGAACAAGGCCGCCTGAACCAGCATGTGGCCGCGGTTTCAGATCACGTCAGCTTTGTGGCAGCGGGTTTACCAATCAAGCTCAAATAACAAGAAACAGATCCCATGAAAAAATATTCTTTAGTTTTTATCGCTTTAATGGCCGCCTTCGCCGCCGAGGCGCATGTGCCGTTTTTAAAACCTAACCAGTTCAATGTCACCCATCACCGGCTGACCATTGAGTCTGCGTTTACCGAGTTCCCTTTCCAGGCTGACTTTGCCATGGACTCACCCAACTTTAGCATCACCTCACCGCGTGGCGAAACCACAGCCATTAAACCAATCGCCAAAACCAAGGCGGCGGTCTACCTGGAGCCCGAACTCAAAGAAGAAGGCACTTACCGTATCAGCACCGGCCAGCGTGTAGGGCCTGTTTATAAAGCTATAGAGACCCCTGACAAAAAACTGTATTTTGCGGCAGATATGAAACGCGTCAGCGGCAAGCCGACCACCATGAATTACTACAGCTATGCCGATACCTATATTTTCAAAGGGCAAGCAAACTACAAATCGGTGCCTTTGAATAAAGGCCTGGAAATCATCCCCTTGACCTCACCAAACGGCGTGACTTTGGGAGGTGAATTGAGTTTGCAGGTGCTGGAAGAGGGTAAACCGGTGCCGAATGCCCGTATTATCGTCGTCACCGATAACGAGCACTTTAGCAAGCGCCGCATTGAAGACCTGTATGATGTTGAAAACGTCAGGGCGTCGAATATCCATGCCAATGCGCAAGGTGAGTTTGTGTTCCGCCCACAAAAAGCCGGGCTGAATTTTCTGTTTGTGACGGTGCATCACCAGCTCAATGAACATCTGTGGGAAAGCCAGAATGCTTCGCTGACCATGGAAGTGAATTTGCCGCCTAATGCACCAGGCAAGCCGTAAAACAGCGCTTGTTAAGAAAGGAGCCTCTCTTATGCCTACTTCAACATTTCAACTCAAAGGTGAATATATCGCCTTGTGCGACCTGCTTAAACTGGAAGGCGTGGCTGACAGCGGCGGCCAGGGCAAATCCATGGTGGCCGAGGGCCTGGTCAAGGTGGATGGCGTGATTGAACGCCGGAAAACAGCCAAAATCCGCGCCGGGCAAGTGGTAGAAGCCTTTGAGCAAACCATAGAGGTGGTAGGCGCTTAAGCGCCAGGGTTTGCAGCTTAAGGCGCAAACTCACCTGGCAGGTAAGCGGCCAGCGCTTTCCAGTTCAGGTGCTGACGCAGACTGTCCGCCAATGTATCCAGACTCTGCTCACGCAATTGCGTATAGTCATACGCCACTGTTTTAGATAGCCCCACCCATTGCAACCAGGCCGCGCAGGCTTGCGGGTGGTCAAACAGGCCGTGAATATAACTGCCTGCCACCTGCCCGTCTACTGAGATCGCACCTTCAGCCTGATCCTTAACCAGGTGTGCCGGGCGCGCTAAAGCAGACCCGGTACTGACACCCATATGAATTTCATACCCTAGCAACTCTGCATCCGCAAACGCCAACTTGCCAGATACTCGCTTGAGCTGTTTGTGCGTTTCCAGCGTCGTTTCCATTTCAAGCCAGCCCAGGCCTGCACTGCTGCCTGCCTCGCCCTCAATGGCCAGTGGGTCGTGCAATTGCTGACCCAGCATCTGAAACCCACCGCAGATGCCCAGCAGCTTGCCGCCATAGCGTAAATGGCGCGCAATCGCTGGCTCCCAGCCATGCGCACGTAGGGCGGCCAGGTCGCCACGGACATTTTTGCTGCCCGGCAAAATGATCAAATCCGCGGCCGGGATAGGCTCACTCAAGCGCACAAATTGTAGATTGACTTGAGGATGCAAACGCAGCGCGTCAAAGTCAGTGTGGTTGGCGATATGGGGCAACACAGGCACCACCACCGTGAGCTGAGCCTCTGTTTTTTTTGCCTGGCTATTGGCAATCGCATCCTCTGCTTCCAGGTGCAAATCGTGCAGATAAGGCAGCACGCCGATCACCGGTTTTCCGGTGCGTGCTTCCAACCAATCCAGGCCTGGCTGCAACAAGGCGATATCACCGCGGAATTTATTAATGACGAAGCCTACCACCCTGGCCTGCTCACTTTCAGAAAGCAATGCCAGCGTACCGACCAGGTGCGCAAACACACCGCCCTTATCAATATCCGCCACCAAAATCACCGGGCAATCTACCGCTTCGGCAAAGCCCATATTGGCAATATCGTTGGCGCGCAGATTGATTTCTGCCGGGCTGCCTGCGCCTTCAACCACAACACAATCGTACTGCTGTTGCAGCCGCTGATAGGATTGCAGTACTGCCTGCATCGCGTTTTTTTTATAGTCGTGGTAAGTACTTGCCTCCTGGTTACCCACCACCTGGCCATGAATAATCACCTGGCAGCCAGTGTCCGAGTTAGGCTTGAGCAACACCGGGTTCATATCGGTATGTGGCGCTAAACCACACGCCATGGCCTGCACCGCCTGTGCGCGGCCGATCTCGCCACCATCTTCAGTCACCGCCGCATTCAAGGCCATGTTTTGCGGCTTGAATGGCACGACGGCCACCCCGCTGCGGTACAATACGCGGCACAATCCGGCCACCAGCGTACTTTTACCGGCATCAGACGTGGTGCCCTGAACCATTAATGTTTTCACTGCCTGTTTATCCATCGTTCGATTATCTCACACTCGCCGCGCTTGCCTGTGGCGCAGTGCTGCTCGATGCGTGGCTGGGTGAACCGACACGCTGGCATCCGCTGGTCGGCTTTGGCTGGCTGGTCAACCAGCTGGAAAAACGGCTTAACCCACCGTACCGGCAGTCATTACGTCGCCAATATGTCATGGGCATTGCAGGCGTCCTCCTGTTGGTGTTGCCCATGGTCACCGCCTTCCTGTTGCTAATGAAACTCTCGGTCTGGCTGGCGCTGGGTCTTCATGTGTATTTGCTGTATTTTGCCATCGGCCACCGCAGCTTGCGCCAGCATGGCCTAGCGGTTTATCACGCGCTGCAAGCGGGCCAGTTTCAACAGGCGCAACGCGCCACTTCTTATATGGTCAGCCGCGATGTTGAGGCGATTGAACCAGTCAGTGCCACTATAGAGTCGGTATTAGAGAACGGCAATGACAGTGTGTTTGGCAGCCTGTTCTGGTTTTTTGTTGCGGGTGGCCCAGGCGCACTGGCGTATCGCCTGGTGAATACCCTGGATGCGATGTGGGGGTACAGAACGCCGCGTTTTTATTATTTTGGCTGGGCGTCAGCGCGGCTGGATGATGTGCTCAATTATCTCCCGGCACGGCTCACGGCCATGACCTATGCTTTGCTAGGCAACCCGCGCCGGGCGTGTACCGCGTGGCGCTTACAGGCGCCGTTATGGGATAGCCCGAATGCCGGGCCGGTGATGGCGGCAGGCGCAGGAGCACTCAATGTACAACTGGGTGGCGCGGCACGCTACCATGGTGAGTGGCATCAACGTCCACAGCTGGGCACCACGGTGCCCCCTACTGCGGAGGATATTCCCCGAGCATTGCAGCTAGTCCGCAATGGCATGTTGGCTTGGCTGGCACTGGCATTATTGATGGGAGCTTTCA
>CAKZJM010000061.1 GCA_936943315.1 uncultured Methylophilus sp.
GCCGTTCACAAATAAAAAGTCTTGGGTGATGGCTTCTTCACTGCCGGGCAGGCGTTCGCCCTCTACGCCGAGCACTTTGATGGCGAGGCTGCGCGGGGTGCAGGTTTTGTCATGCAAAATATCGCCAGGCACGGTGGAAAAACGCATGACCAAGGGCAGGGTGTTGGGTTTGGCAAAAATGCCTTGGGCAAAGGCCGCTGGCAGGTTGTCATAGATTTCCATTTCGGCCGAAATCAGGCCGTGGCTTTTCACATGCACGCTACGCGCGCTGTAGCTGGACTGCCCATAAGAGATTTCTGAGATTTTACGTAAGCTGTATTGCAGGCTTTCCTGGCTTTTGGCCTCACTGTCTTCCAGCACTTCAAAGCCAGGCTGATAAGGGAGTGGTGAAATTCCTATATGCGTTGTCTGTTGCATCATAACCCCCACTTTTTAAAATCAGTTTGCCGACAGGCTTACAGGCTGTGCTCGCAAGCTGGGTGATTCATTCTTAAACAATTGGTTTTATACAATTGGTCATTTGTCATGAAACATGTGTCATGGAAAAAGGCTGGCACTACTCTTTGGTTTCACCTGCACGTTTGCGCTGTTTGTTGACAATACGCGCGGCCACCTCTTCTTCTCGGCCGGGGTAACGGTGCTCTTTTTTAAACTCGGTTTTGAGTTTTTCGTATTCGTGTTCGCGCTTGGGGCTGGATCCTCTGGGCATTTGCATACTCCTAATCACGTTGAGTACAAACGGCAGCCGTGAAGGCTGCCGTGGTTGTCAGGTTGTGAAATGCTGTCGAACGTGTCCGACCACTCATTTCAAACCGACAATTGCAGATTACGCTGACAGACCTGAATACTTAATAAGCAGAAATCCTAATGTGTTGTAGGAAACGCTTTACAAACAAAAGCTTGCAATGGATATATTTAGACAAATGTATTTAAAAAAGATTCCATCCATTGTGGTTGTTTTCATTTGGGTTGAAGGGCATTAAACGCTGTCATCAGGTTGCGGTAATCGGGGATATGGTTGGCGCATAAGGCACCCAGGCCTTCGATATCACGGCGCCAGTCACGGTGCAGCTCACAGGCCACGCCAAACCAGCTCATGAGTTGGGCTCCAGCAGAGGACATCCGGTCCCAGGCGGCATCGCGGGTGATCTCGTTAAAGGTGCCGGAGGCATCGGTGACAACAAATACTTCGAAGCCTTCTTCAATGGCGGCGAGTGCGGGGAAGGCAACACAGACTTCAGTCACTACGCCTGCAATAATCAGTTGTTTTTTACCGGTGGCCTTGATGGCTTTGACAAAATCTTCGTTATCCCAGGCATTGATCTGGCCGGGGCGGGCGATATAGGGTGCATCGGGGAACAAGGTTTTGAGCTCAGGCATGAGCGGGCCATTAGGGCCGGTTTCGAAGCTGGTGGTCAAAATGGTGGGCAGGTTAAAAAATTTGGCGGCATCGGCCAGGGCCAGCACATTGTTCTTGAAACGGTCTGGCTCAATATCGCGCACCAGTGAAAGCAGCCCTGCTTGATGGTCTACCAGCAACACTACGGCATTGTCACGGTCCAGGCGTACGTAAGGTTTGTTTTTCATGATTAAAATCCTCTCATCGGGTGCTGCTAGAAATCAATTTTTAGCAGTACCCTTTTAGTTAGTCAGGTCACGGCCGCCAGCGGAGTGCAAAGTGCTGACGCCGTGTTTCCTGTTTTAATAAAGTTGCTGAATCTAAGCCGTGGCAAACAGGCCCTGGTTGTAGTCATTAATCGCCTGGTCAATTTCTTGCCAGGTATTCATGACAAACGGTCCATGACCCACCACCGGTTCATTCAACGGTTCACCGTTCAACAACAACAGCACGGTGTCTTGCTGTGCTTGCAATACCAGTTCGTTGCCTTCGCGCTGCATCACGGCCAGCTCGCCAGGGCGAATGGTATGCACTTCACCGGTTTTCACCGCGCCATGCAACACAAAAACGGCAGTGGTGTGACCTTCCGGCAAGGTGAAGGTGGTGCGTGTGCCGGCATTCAGGCGCACATCCCACACATTCATGGGGCTGAAGGTGCTGGCTGGGCCTTTTTGGCCAGCATATTCCCCGGCAATCACGCGTACCTTGCCTGCTTCGTCCGGTAACGCGACCTCTGGGATCTGCTCACGCGTGATGCCCTGGTAACCAGGCTTGGTCATTTTGTCCTTCGCGGGCAGGTTGACCCATAACTGGATCATTTCAAACGGGCCCCCGGTGCGTGCATAGTCATCGCCATGGTATTCCTCATGGATAATGCCGGAACCAGCAGTCATCCACTGCACCTCGCCCGGGCCGATGGTGCCACCGGCGTTGGTGGAGTCGTGGTGTGATACCTGGCCGTCATAGACGATGGTCACGGTTTCAAACCCACGGTGCGGGTGTTGGCCGACACCACGGCGTTGAGTGGTGGGTTCAAAGCTGGCCGGGCCTGCGTAATCCATGAGCAGGAAAGGTGAAATCTGCTCGGCGATGTCACGGTAAGAAAAAATGCTCTGTACCGGAAAGCCATCACCCACCCAGTGATTGCCATTGCTACGTTTGATAAAAGACAGTTTTTTCATGGTGCTTCCTTTCAAAAGTGTTGGATTCGTTGTTCGTGATTGCATGGTTCACACTATAAACAGATGACTTTTAGTACACTAGATGGTTAAATGTGAAATGACTTTTCATTTAAATGAACAATAGTGTATGGACTTTAATGAGGCGGCCGTTTTTGTAAAGGTGGTGCAGGCGGGGAGCTTTAGCGCGGCGGCCCGGCAACTGGGGGTGCCAACGTCGACCATTAGCACCCGGGTGGCGCGGCTGGAAAAAAGGCTGGGAGTGACCTTGTTGCAACGCACCACACGCAAGCTCAATTTGACTGAGGCGGGTACCCTGTATTTTGAGCATGCCGCCACCGGCCTGGGCTATTTGCTGGAAGCGGAAGCCGCGCTCGATGAAGCGCGCCAGCAGCCGCAAGGCGTATTAAAAGTGACGGCACCCGCCGATTTGGGTGATGCCTTGCTGGGCGGCCTGATGGCGCAGACACAGCAGGCTTATCCGGCCTTGGCGTTTGAACTGATGATGACAGAGCGCTATGTGGATTTGGTGGCAGAGGGCGTGGATGTGGCGATTCGTACCGGCGAACTGCGCGACTCCAGCCTGATTGCCAAATCGCTGGGTACCATCCAGTGGGCTTTGTTTGCCAGCCCGCAATATCTGCGCGACACCAGTGAGGTGAACACACCGGCAGATCTGGGTCAGCACCAATGCGTACAATTTACGCCCATGGGCCGCCACCATTGGGACTTGCAGCATGGTGCCACCTCGTTGCGAGTGCCTTTGCCGGCACGCACGCTGGTAAATAGCATTGGTGTGGTGAGGGCCATGGCAGAAAACGGGCAGGGGGTAGCGCTGTTACCCACGTTTATCTGCCAGCCGTCCGTGCATACCGGTGGCTTGCAGCGCGTGTTGCCGGAATGGCGGGGGCAGGCAGATGCCTTACATCTGGTGTATCCGAAACAGCGGTTTATGCCCCCCAAGTTACGCGGCTTTATTGACCTCGCGGTGGCTCATTTAAAGCCCTTGCTCAATTCATGACCTTTCAACATTCCATTTCAAGTGGGAGCCTTGCATGACAGACCATACATCCACCTCACAACACAACCAGGGGGCCAGCGTCGTGATTACACATCATGTCAATCCGGCGTTGCAGGCCGAGTATGAAACCTGGCTAACAGAGATTGGCCCGGTGTGCCGTTCATCGGCAGGCTTGCTCGACTGGCATATTATCCGGCCAATTGCGGGGTACACCGATACTTACTCGGTCATGATCCGCTATGAAACTGAGCAGCACCTCACGCAGTGGCTGGATTCCCCCGAACGGCAAGCGCTCGTGGCCAGGGCGGCCCATCTGCTGGCCGGGCAGGAGGAATATCAGATCAGCAGCGGCCTCGACTTTCTGTTTATGCAGGCCAATGCGGCGCCCGCCAAACCGCCCGTGCGCTGGAAGCAGTTTTTGCTGACCTGGTCGGCGATTTTTTCACTGGTGAGCGTGGTGCCCTGGCTGGTGGTGCCTGTGCTAGATGCGGCTGGCCTGCCGCAAAGCCAGGTTGCACATACCTTCTTTGTCACGGCGGTGGTGGTTGCACTCATGGTGTATGTGGTGATGCCGCGCTATACCAAATTAGTGCGACACTGGTTGCATCGCTGACATTTCTTAGAGTTTTTTTGCCATTTTTGGATGAAAAACGAGATTCGGCATAGTGTTTTTTTCCCCGTTTGAGCGCATGATAGGTGCATACAAATAAACCTGATTTGACCCGTTGTTACCATATAAACAATAAACGCAGGGGATGCTGGGGTGAACAAGACGGTGGAATCATCTGCATTGCATGCAGAAATTGTAGGCATGCTGTATGCCAACAATCGCAGGTCACTGATGGCGGCCATCGTCGTCATGATTGCGTTGCTGCTGGTGCAGCGACCGTTGATCAATCCGGTGATCCTAAGCGTCTGGTCGGGCATTTTTCTTATCGCGTATGGCGCACGCGGCTTTCTCACCTATCAATACGAAAAAGACTCCCAGCATGCGCAGCATAGTATGCTGTGGTTGCAATGGTTTCGCGCCAGCACGGGCTTTTGCGGTATCGCCTGGGGCTTGGCGGGTATTTTGCTGTTTCCTGACAACGATACGGCACACCAGGCGTTTCTGATTTTTGCGCTGGTGGGCGTGTCTGGCGCGGGCATTATCATTTATTCGGTAGACACCTTTAGCAGCAACCTGTTTAGCGGCGGCATTGTGCTATTTATGATCCCGCGCTTTCTCATCCACGGCAGTTCTGTCTCGCTAGCGCTGGCGGTGCTGTTTGTCGTCTATGTGGTGTATGTGACCGTGGCCGGCCGCAGCTTGGCGCTCAGCCTGCGCGAAAATATCTCCTTGCGTATTGCGTCTAACCTGGACAACCAAAAAGTACACCAGCTGGCCTATTATGATTTCCTCACCGGCCTGCCTAATCGCCGGTTACTGACAGACCGTCTTAACCAGGCATTTGCCCGCTGTGTGCAACACCAGAGCTATGGCGCGGTGCTGTCGCTAGACCTGAATAACTTTAAAGGGCTCAATGACAGCAAAGGTCATCAGGCCGGGGATGAGTTGTTGCAGCAGGTGGCGATGCGGTTACAGGCCTGTTTGCGCAAAAAAGACACCATTGCGCGCATGGGCGGCGACGAGTTTATTGCGGTGCTTGATGAGCTATCGACAGATCAGGCACAAGCCGCTGCCGCCGCGCAGGCCGCCGCTGAAAAAATGATGGCGGTCTTTTCGCAACCGTTCCAGCTGCAACATACAAAGTACCGCACGGCGCCCAGCATCGGCATTTGCCTGTTTCTGGGGGATCGCTTGAGTGAGGCTGAAGTATTGATGCGGGCCGATATTGCAATGTACCAGGCCAAAAAATCCGATAACATCAACAGTATCCAGATGTATGACGAAGCCACGCATCCTGCCATCGAAATGCGGGCGACGCTGGAAAATGAGCTGGCCTTTGCCCTGCAGGCCAACC
>CAKZJM010000062.1 GCA_936943315.1 uncultured Methylophilus sp.
CAGTCAACCGGACTGCCGGTGTGCGTGGGCATTGCCAGCAGCAAGACACTGGCAAAACTGGCCAACCACGTGGCCAAACAAACCCCTGCCCTTGAAGGCGTCTGCAACTTTAACCGCATGAGCATGATTGAGGTCGATGAGGCCTTACGGGGGATTGCAGTCAGCAATGTCTGGGGCATAGGCCGAAACCTCACCAGGCATATGCATGAGGCCGGCATTCACACGGCGTATGACCTTAAGGTCAGCGATGCGGCCACCATGAGGCAAAAATTTAGCGTAGTGATGGAGAAAACCGTGCGCGAGCTCAATGGCACGGCTTGTCTGGAACTGGAGCAGATACGCGGCCCGCAACGGCAAATCCTGAGTACGCGCAGTTTTGGCCATACCGTGCGCGACCTGCAAAGCCTGGAAGAAGCCGTCACACTGTATACAACACGCGCCGGTGAAAAACTACGACACCGCCAGCTATATGCTGGCAGTATCTATGTTTATATCCGCACCAGTCCCTTTCGCGACCTCAGCCATCAATATGACAACAGCCTGCGGCTACCGCTGCATGTCCCCACCAACAGCACCTTGCACCTGGTGCAGGCTGCACTCATTGCGCTCAGAAAGATTTATCGTCCGGGATACGACTATATCAAGGCAGGCGTGTCACTGGGTGAGCTGGTGACCGCTGAAGCACAGCAACAGGACATGTTTCAGTCGGCGGCTGGCCAGCAAAAATCAGAACGGCTGATGCATGCCCTGGATAGCATCAACCAAAAAATGGGCAGGGCCACCCTCAAGCTGGCCAGTGAAGGCGTGCAGCCCAACCAGGCCTGGCGCATGAAACAGGCGTTGAAAAGCCCGGCCTACACCACCTGCTGGAATGACTTATTAAAAGTGAATTAAACCACTGCGCTGAGCGGACTATTCGGTGTCGATCAAACCATGCTTCATCGCCAACCTAACCATTTCAACCGGGCTGTTCACTGAAAGCTTCTGCTTGATCAGCGTGTAGTAGTTGGCCACCGTTTTCTGGCTGATTTTAAGCATCTCGGCCACATCTTCGACCCGTTTGCCCTCGGCCAACAGCCTGAACACTTCAAACTCACGCGAGGTCAGCTGTTGCAAGGGGTTACTTTCGCCAATCAGCGTTTGCAACGCCACTTTCTGCGCCACGTCCTGGCTCAGGAAAGTGCGGCCTTTGGCGACATCCAGCACGGCTTGCACCAGATCATCAGCCACACCGGTTTTAGTCACATAGCCTTTGACACCCGTTTTAAGTGCCTGCGCCGCAAATGACACCGCTTCATGCATGGAGAAAATCACAATTTTTGCCTGCGGATAGCGTTGCAAAATCCGTTTGGCCGCCTCCAGGCCACCCATGCCCGGCATGGAGATATCCATGAGCACCACATCTGGCAACACTTCGCCATAGAGCTGATAGGCCATCTCGCCGGTATCGGCTTCAGCTGCGATTTCTATAGATTTATGGCTTTCGAGCAAGCGGCGCAACCCTGAGCGCACCACGGTGTGGTCATCGACTAATACAACTTTGACTATCATGGCGCAGTATCCTGAAATTTTCCTGTATTTTGAAAGTGCACTTCTATGCGCGTGCCCTGGCCGGGGGCGCTAGTAATATTCATAGAGCCCATCAGGCCTTCCACGCGCTCTTGCATGCCGGCCAAGCCATAGCCGCGGCTGGGCACGGCCATGTCAAACCCGCGGCCATCATCTTCAACCAGCAGGAACAACCCGCCTGCCTTGTCGCTCACCTCTATGGTCACGCGGTTGGCCGCGGCATGCTTGCTGATATTAGTAAGGCACTCCTGCAAGATGCGGTATACCGTCACTGCCACCGATTCTTCCGGCTGCGTCAGGTGGTTGGAGATATGGTTCACCACCATGATGCTGCGGTTTCTATCATGCCAATGGTGAATCAGCTCAGCCAACGCCAGACTCAGGCCCAGTTCATCTAGCACGCGTGGCCGCAGACGGGCGAGCAAATCCTGAATGGTAAACATCATCTGGCGGGTAATCTGCGCAATCGCCTTGGCGCTTTCACGCGCCACGGTCAGCTTTTTGGCCGCCACCATGGCGCTGGCGTCGATATGCACAGCCGTCAGGTACTGGCCGATTTCATCATGCAGGTCACGCGCCAGCTTTTTGCGCTCTTCTTCCTGCAAATGAATAATCTGCTGCGTGAGCCTATGGTTATTGCGTATGCTTTGTTCCAGCGTACTCGCCATCTTGTTAAATTTGTCGCTGATCTCGCTGAGCTCCACTTGCCCAAAACCAGGTAAGCGGCTTTGGTATTCGCCATGCTCAATCTGGTTTAAGCCGTGAATAATCTGCTTCACAGGCTTAAACGTCGCCCGCACTGTCCAATACACAAACAGCAAGACACTCAGGCCAAACAAACCCACAATCGCCAGCAAGCCGTAGGTATCATCCCAAATCTCGCGCAATTCAAAACTGGGGTCAGGCGTGATCACCAGCTCACCAATCATGCGCCCATTGAGGATAATATTCTTGCGTTTGGGCTCATTGAGCACACTGGAAATATCCAGCAACCTGACAAACCAGCTCGGCGGATCCTCACCTGCATGCTCCACTTGCGTCGAGCGGTTAGACGCACGCAGATGCCCATTCGCATCAAAAAAATCTACCTTAAGGTGGCGGATATTGGTCAGCTCTTCGAGCCTGAAGATATCGATATTGCCTTCTCCGCTGCGGTTCAACCAACCAAAGTCAGTCATGTAATGCGCGATTTCCGCATCCAGCAAATGCATCACCAGATTGGTGGTCGAGTCCACTTCTGCCAGCACGTCTTCGCGGGCATTTTTAATCACCGAAACGGCCCACGTGAGCAATAACCCGAGCAATAACATGGTAATGATCAGGTTAAGTTTGAATTGAAGGCTGAAAGATTTCATCATGCTCCGGGGATTTTAAAGAGTATTCAGTAAAAACATTCGGGAATTTTTCCCTATTCAACAGCTTGCATATCGAGAGGACTGATGCATTATAAGGGCGGGCACAGCGAAGATAGGAAATTTGCTGACGAATATACCCTCAGCGATTGATAGCCAATGGCAGGGAGAACGGAGGTCCCGGCCACTGGCGAGAGAAGTTCTAATGAATAACGACGCCCCAAGGCAAGTTACCCACAGCAATATCCTTGAGTTTGGTGTTAGTTTGCGTATCAATCACCGAGACGTTATTACTACGTCCATTGGCGACATACAGTTTTTTACCATCTGGTGTCAGTGCCATGTTCCACGGGCGTTGGCCGACAGGAATCGTTGCAACGATTTGGCGAGTAGCGGTATCAATCACGCTGATATTGTGGTCACCACCATTGCTGACGTAAATACGGCTGCCGTCAGCATTTACTTTCACCCCATTCGAGCGCAAGCCGACCTTGATATTGGCTTGCACTTTCCAGTCAGCCGTGGACACAATCTCCAGCAGGTTGGCGGCTTCGTTGGCGACGTAGGCCCATTTGCCATCGGGGCTGAAACCGACGCCGCGCGGATGTTTGGTGGCTGGGATCAGGTATTCCGACTTCAGTGAGCGCAGGTTGATGGCGTCGACATTGTTGCTCTCTTCGTTGCTGGCGAGCAGCCATTGCTGGTCGGGTGAAAACACGCAGTGCTCAGGATTTTTGCCTTGGGTAGCTATGGTGTGTTTGACTTTGTTGGCTTGTAAATCCACCAGTGCCACCGCGTTTTCTTCCTCTAGGCAGGCGGCCAAGAGCTTGCCATCGGGCGAGATATCAATGCCTTCCGGCTCGTCGCCGACTTTAATTAAAGCAGTCTGTTTTGCTTGCTGGGTATTGATCACGGCTACCGCATTCTTATCACGCACCACCACATATACATTCTGATTAGCAGGATGGATGGCGGCAGCCTGCACTTTTTTGCCAAGTCTGCCTTTTTTGGGCAGCGTGCTGATGACTTCGTCGGTGCTGGTATCAATCACCGAAACCGTGCCATCTTTTTCATTGGGCACATAGGCATAAGGTTGGGCAAACAAGGGTGAACAGAAGCTGGCCAGAACCCCGGCAATGAGTAGAACAACAGAAGTGAATCGGTGTGGCAGTGTTTTTTGCATAGAGTGTCCTTGAAAAAAATCGGCCAGTTGCTGCAACAACTGGCCCGTACATGGAGATATACTTTATGCAAAATCAATTAAATATACATTTAAATGATGTCTGCATCTTAAAGTGTTCGGGCATGCTGCCAATAGCGGCATGCTTCCCGATTTGTCCGGGATAAATTCCTTTTTCTTATTCAATGAGCCCGTCTAATCAGCATGGTTAGTTGACATGCCCAATAAACTGCCCAAAGGCTCGGGGTTGTGCGCCTACCTCAATCACTGCCCCCAAAGCAGGTGTTTCAGCCTCAATCACAGCCAATACGTTATCCATCCAGCTGGCGACCAGCACCTCATGGTGCACCGAGTCATACGTAATACCCTCTGGCGTCCCCGGTACACGAATCTTGCTGATCGTCTTGCGACTCACGAGGTCAATCACACTCACACTGTCTTCACCAGTATTCGTGACGAACAAGCGCTTACCCAGAGCATCCGTCGTGGCACAATAAGGATGCTCGCCCACCGGCAGCGTCGCTTCGACCTTGTCAGTGTGTGTATCCACCAGGCTGATGGTGTTTGAATACACATTGACCACAAACAACCAGTGCCCGTCCGGGCTTAAGCTCAGCCCAAACGGATGCTGCCCAACCTTGATGCGCTGCCGCTCTCTATTGGACGCGGTATCAATCACACTGACATCGTTGCTATCGCGATTAGCCACATATAACGTGGCTCCATCCTGACTCCGCTGCAATCCACCTGGCGCCAGCCCGACTTGCACTTGTGCAAGCACCCGGCCGTCGTGGGCGGCAATCACCATCACCGTCTGGTGATACCAGTCAGCCACATAAATTTGGTCACCTGTTTTGCTCACCGCAATGCCGACAGGCGCAATCGGCAAGTCAAACGTCTGCGTCACCTGCTGGCGCTGCATCTCTATCACCGATAGCGAGCGCCCTTCTACATTGCTCACATATACTTTTTGATGGTGCTGATCGACGGCCACGCCCACCGGTGCCTTACCTACCTGAATACGCTTCACCACTTGCTTCAGTTGCAGATCAACCACTGAAACGGTGTGATCGCCCTGGTTGGTGACATAGGCATAGTCTGCGGCCTGCACACATAGAGCCAGGCCCAAGCCTAACCAGCTGCATAATGTTTTAATCATTGGAATACGCCTTGGCACGCCATAGCGCTTTTATGGCAACCATGATGCACCGGCCTTTGGGAAAATGATTGAGAGGCTCTCCCGCAAGCAGTCAGGAATTTTTCACCCCTGCTTCGGGCAGGATTCAGCGTCAAGAAGCGTTTTAAGCCTCAGGCAGCAGCGGAAGACTGCTCAAAGTGGGCGTGGATGGGGGTCATATCCAGTGCCTGCCACATCTGGAGATGATGTTGCAACTCGTGGGCATGCATGGCGCCTGTGACCATATCAATGACCACACGGTCACGCACTACCATCAAGGCAGGCACTTGTTTTACCTGAAAGTTAGCTGCCAGGTCTGCGGCGATATCAATATCCACACTGGCAAACAAGCGGTCTGGATGCTGCTCTGCCATGGCGGCAAACACAGGATAAAACACCTGGCAAGGCTCACACCATGTGGCGGTGAACAGCAAGATGACAAACGGGTGGGAGGCGACCTGCTGGTTGAACTGCTGCTGGCTTTCTATGGAGACCGGTAGCGTAGGATGAATATGCATGAACTACTCCTTGCGATAGGGCGCCCCTGCCAGCGGCAGGCGCTCGATGTTACTTAATGTCCAGTATTGGGGACCGGCAATACTCTGCGAACAACCGAGTTCTTTCTCAGGAGTCTCGGCAGTCAAAACATGTTTGGTGTGATCTGCGGTTTGCACCTGCATAAACCAGCGGTCTACCCACACTTCGACGGGCCCCTCCTGCATAGGCATGGCGGATTCGGCCAATTGTAATGACACCATTTGTCCGCCATGTGCCAGGCAAAGTGAGTCATCTGTTTCTATCAACCTGACCAATGGCTCTTCTGGCTCTTCTGCCACTTCTGCATGACAAGATTGCGCAGCTAACAATAACAGCAGTAAAACACTCACTCGCATAGCGATCCTTTAGGCACACACAGACAGTCCTAAACCTTTAAAGACGGGGCGCATGGCAACGCACACCTTTTGACGCCAGCCCGTTCTGCTGGCTGCGGCGGCGTTGCGGCCCTCTTTAAGCCCTTGCAAGCCCTCTTTAACGAAGCTATCCACGGCGTTTTTGGCAGACTCATCATCCTGGCCAGCGGGTGGTTCATTACCGGTAAAGGCGCGGTAATAACGCGCCGTCCACACCACTTTGGCGTTGCTGCCATCGGCGGACACCTTGATTTTGCCATTGAGCGAGCTCACCGGCAGCGCTTCGAGATCAATATCGCCGGACAAGCGGTAAGCCACCGTCATCTCTGCCGCCGAGACCTCATCTATTTCCTGCAACAATTGCTTGCCGTTTTTAAGTGTGATTTTCTGCTGTTTGTCATTCACCGCCTCGCAAGCCGTCACTTGCGGATGCCATTGCGCCAGCCCACATGGTGCGCTGATACGTTTCCACACCGCATCGGCTGAGGCGCCTACCTGGATGGACTCATCGGTTTTTTGCGGTGTCGGGCCATGCGCCCACACATTCGCACTCAACAATAATCCCGCCAGTAATAAAGACCACTTCATGTTTACTCCTTCTCGATAAAATCTATAGTGCGTGCCCGGCTCAGGCGTTGCGGGCGCCGTGCTTTTGCCTCGCGCCGGGCCAGGCTTTGCTGAAAAAAACCAAGTAACGGCTGTTGGCAAACGTCAGCACCAGGTACACCAGCCAGGTGAGGCACGCCAGCCCAGCCAGCCAGGGCCGGAGGTCAGTCTCTGCCCAGCGCCATGCCGTCATGCCCAAGCCAGTCGCCCAGTCACTGCCTTGCCCGGCAGTGTCCAGCCTCACAAAGCTGAGGCCGGTGATGTTCGCCAAGCGTTGCAGATTCTGCGCGTCTAGCGCAGAGAGGTGCGCATTTTCCAGTAATGCGTTGCCCGGGCCGTGTCCGGCGTTGCGGTCAAGCTGCCTGTTTTCCATCGCCAACACAGACAGGGTTTCTGCCATCCCAAAGTTGCCGAATCGTTGAACTTCTTCCTGCTCCCAATACCCTGCTACCGCATTTTTTTCGTCTAGCTTGGGGATTTTGCTCGGTGTGGGTTTACCCATGCCCACCAGGTAGCCCTGCACATCGCCCGCCTTGCCAGCGTAGCCGGGCATATATTTCGGGTTGGCTGGCGGTGCTTGCTGCCCGTCAGTAAAAAACATGAGGCGCATCTGTTTGCCCAGTTGTGGCGTCTGCTCCAGCGCGTTGTATAGGCCATGCGCGATAAACGAGTCGGCGGCCCACGCCATACGCCAATCCATACTGGCAACGGTCTGGTCCAGCGCAGCAAAATGGCTGCAGACTTCCACCGGCTCGACCACGTTGACCACATTGCGCTCGGTAAACATGCCCAACGCGACTTGTGACCCACAAGGCAGGGCCGACAGTGTTTTGCGTATGCTTTGCTTGGCCATCTCCAGGCGGCTCACACTTTTAGCGGCCGCCTGGTAATCAGGCACATTCATGCTTTGCGTGATATCCACCACGAAGTACCAGTCATACACACGGTTGGGCAGCATCGCATGCGGTTTAAACAAAATCACCGTGAGCAATAGGGTCAGCAGCCACAGGCAGTGCTTGCGCCAGGCCACTGGCTGGCCTGCTTCACTGGCCCAGCCGTGCAACCAGGCGGGCAAACGGTCAACCCAAGCTTTGAATCCCCCGGCTGGCATCAAGGCATGCCTCTCGGATTGCCTGGCATGGCAGGCCAGCCGCTGGGTTCTTCTTCGGCTTTAATCTGCTCGTCTTCATACTGCTGCGGCCCGGTCATCCCGTGCGTGGTAGGCGACAAGCGCAAGGCCAGGTGATAGTTATATTTGGCCTCTGACCAGTCAGGATCAATGCGCAGGGCTTTCTGGTAACTTTCCTTGGCCAGGGCGACCAGTGGCCCTGCCTCATCCCAGGCGGGCAAGCCGCGCTGCTCAAGCAGGCGCGTGGCGGTGCGCATATAGAGATTACCCGAGTTGAAATAGGCCTGTTTGCGCAGCGGATCGTCTTCGCTCACCTTGCTCACCAGTGCGGCATATTGCGCCAACGCCTGTTCGGGCTTTAACTGGTTGTCATAAAACACCGCATTGGCAAACAGCGCTTGCGGCGTCTGGTTGGCAGAGAAGACCTTGTTTTCAATCAACACATGGGGCTCCAGGCTGCTGCGGTAAACCTGCGCCTGGTAGATTTCAATCAATTGCCTGGCGAGCATGACCGTTGCCACCAATACCAGCAGGCCCGCCCAAAACACGCCACGCCGCATCACATTTGCCAGTTTTCCATTCATGCCTGCCACCGTTTCAACTCCAGCCCATACAACGCCAATAGCAACACCGACGCCAGCCAGGCCAGCGCATAGGCATACTGGCTTAAGTCTTGCCGGGAGACGGGCTCCAGGTATCGCGTGGGTTTGTTTTTCAATTTAGAAATATCCCGCACCGCCGCCATCACTGCTTCAGGGTTTTCGGCCTCATACACGCGGTATGGCACATTGAGCGTCTGAAAATACTCATGCAGCGCATATTCAGGGTAGGCGTCGATATTCTCGCCTTCAGCCAGGCTTTGCTTGAGGCTGACCCCGCTCTCGGAGCGCAAATAAATCCAGTACAGCGACGCCTGCTGGCGCATAAACATGGCGCGCAACATATCCTGAGTTTTACCATCCAGGTGGGCGCCGCCATCAGACACCAGCACCATGGCCCGCGCCCCCGTCACCGGCTGGTCGGCGAAATAATCCAGTGCCATGCCCAACCCGCGCGCGACTGCAGTAAAGCCCATGCCGCCTGCCTCAGTGGCATCGAGTGCAGCCTGCACGTAGCCGCGGTCATTACCCAATGGCGCAGCCAGGATAGGCGAGGTGCTGAACGTGACCATACCCATCAAGTCATCATGGCCTTGCGCCACCAGCGTTTTGAGTACGTTGCGGGCCACTTTCATTTTGGGCTCACGCGCCTGTGCATCGCCTTTTTTCACAAACGGCTCATTCATGCTGGCACTGCGGTCGAGCACAATCATGACGTGTGCCCCACGCCCCACTTTTTCCACATAGCTTGATTTGAGGTACGGCCCTGTCAGCGCCAATGCTAATGACAAGATCAGCAGGCTCAGTGCGATTTTCCATAATCTGTCCAGCCAGGCTGACAAAGCATCTTCGGGCAAGCCTTGCAAGGCAGGGTGCGGAAAATTCATTTGCCCGTGCAACACCCAGGGCAAGATAGCCAACGGTAATAAGATCAGGGGCCAGCCCTGGGTCAGTCCCCAATGTTCGCCATAGCCGGAGGCGAGCAACCATGGCTGCGTTGCTTCACTCCACATACTCAGGAAATCTCCACGCGGCTCAATTGTTTGGCCAGTTGCTGCAGCTCTTCTAGCGATAGCGCGGCGGGCTGCCCGGCAAAAAAGCTCTGTTGCACCGCCTGGTAGAACTGGCGCAATTTGCTGCTATGGGCATCCATCACCGGATGCAATGTCAGCAACCGGGAGAGATTTTCGGTGGTCACGGCATACCCGGCAAACTGGTCCATGGCGCGGCTGATCAAGCGCATCGCCTGCAAGCGTGTCTCGTTGTTATGATCGCGCAAGCGCTGGATAGCGCGCCAGGCCTGCCTGAACGGCATGCGTTTTTCTTGTGGCAATTGAATCCAGCCGAAAAACCATAACAGGTAAAGCACGCCCAACGCCAGCAGGCTCAGCCAGCCCACCAGAGACCACAGCTGGCGGCTAAATGGCCACTCGGGCAGTGGTACATCGGAATACAATTTGACATGCTCGGCATCAATGCGCGCGGGCAACAGGCTGGAGACAATCACCTTGTCAGGCGGCACATCGACAGTTAACCGCTGCTGGTCGCGTTTGAACTCCAGGTGCAGTTTTTTCAGCGGCATGGTCTTGACCGTATCGCCTGCGACAAAGATTTGCCAGTCGATATCCAGCAGAATCAGGCGTTCGTGCGCCGATTCTTTGCTCTCCCAGTGCGCATCCCGTAACTCTATAGCTTCATTTTGCGCTGGCGCTGGCAGGCTGGAAGCATCCAGCTCAAACCCTGGCGGCACATGCAGCGTAATATGCTGCCGGGCGATGCTGCCCAGGGTGTAATCGATTTCACGGGTGGTGCTTTCTGCACGCACTTCCCGTGTTGGCTGCTCATCGGCAATTACCGACCCAGATAACAGTGAAAAGCTCAGTGTCAAGCCCAATAACAAGCCTGGCCACAGGCTTAACCCCTGAAGATTCGGAGCAACACTCATGCCATGGTCTCCATCAAATGACGGCTGACTTCTTCTGCCCGCCAGCCGGGATGCAGCCATAAAGGTGGCCGTGTGCCTGCCTTGAGAAATTGTGCATTGAGGGCTTGTGCCTGTTGCCGGGCATGCGTGGCAATCTGCCGGTGCAGGCTGCGCCTGAGCATCCAGCTACGCTCTTCCCCCGTCTCCATGTCACGCAACCTGGCCCAGCCAAACGCTGGCAAGCCTTCAGTTGCCATCTGGTCGCGCAACACGACTGGGATCACATCATGCGGCTGTGCAGCCTTTAACGTCTGTGTCATCAACGCCTCTGGCCAATAAAAATCAGAAATCAAGAACACCAGTGACCGCTGCGGGCCAATCGCTTCCAGTGCAGCCGGTACGGCAGAAGCCCCCTGCCCTTGCCGGGTATCCGCCGCCTGCTGCCAATAGTGGGTCATTTGCCGCGCCACTGCCTGTGCCGTGCCTGGCTGAAAGCTGGGCAACACTTGCAAACTGGCTTGAGGACTATCGTTGGCGGCGCGCATACCGAAGGCATCGCCTTGCCGGATCGCTGACCAGGCCAGCGAGGACACAAACTCTGTCACCTGCTGGCGCAGATGGGCCTGGCCCTGAAAAAACATGGAGCTGGACACATCGACAATCGCATGCACGCGGATGGCGGCACGCTCCAGATATGTCCTGACCAGCCACTGCCTGGGCACTGTCCGTACACTGGCGCGGATATCGATACGCCTGGGATCCGGGCAAGCCAATAGGGAAGAAAATCCAGCAAAGTCGCTGCCGTTGCCATGGTGGGTGGTGAGGGTCGCACCCGCGTGATAAGACGTTGAACGCCAGTTGATATTGTAAAAAAACTGGCGTGGCTCAAACGCGGCATGTAGCGGCGATGCTTCTGCCGTGGCGGGAAGTGCTGATGAAATAGCCATCATATGGGATGCTGCCTGTGCTTGCTTGCGGGCCATTTAAGGGGCAGAGACTTTATCCAGTACCGCTTGCAGTAACAGCGGCGCCAGGCGTTCATGCTGCAAGGCATACGCGCCATTGAAGAACACGCGATGCGTCACCACAAATGGCCACACGGCACGGATATCATCTGGCGTCAGGTAATCACGGCCTTCCAGCCAGGCGCGGGTACGCGCACTGCGCATCAGCATGGCCATGCCACGTGGGCTGGCCCCACCAGCCAGCAAACGCGACATATCAAAGTCGGGCAACTGGATACCGGCCGCCAGCGGATCTTTCAGCACCCGCCACAAATCCACCGCATAATTTTGCAATGGCAGCTCGGCACGCACCGAAGACTGTACCGTTTCGGCCAGCAGGTTGAGCTGATCATAAGGGGCCAGGCCTGCAGGCAACGCTGCCACCAAGGCCTCGACATCATAAAAACGGGTATCGAACATCAGTGCGCGTTGCAGCTCACGCTCATCGGGTGCGGCGACTGAAATCTCCATCAGGAAGCGGTCACGGGCCGCTGCCGGAATTTCAAACGTTTCTTCCCGTTCCAGGCGGTTTCTGTCGGCAAACACCGTGAGGTGCGGAAAACGGTATTCGCGGTTGAAGGCATTGACCGAGCGTTCTGCCATCAGACGCAAAAACAGCGCGTGTGCCTGTGGCCGGGCGCGGTTGATTTCGTTAAAAAAGAAAACCGATAGCGCTTCATCATGCTGTAGCAAGGGGCCTGGCTTGACCGCCGCCTGCCCTTGCTCGTTGATATAAGCGTGGTAGAGAAAATCACTGGGCATCAGGTCAATGGCCCCCTCAATGCGCTGGTAGCCGCCACCGAGCAAATGGCCCGCTGCACGCAGCAAAGTGGTTTTACCGACGCCCACGTCGCCTTCGAGCAAAACATGCCCGCGCGAGAAAATCGCAATCGTCAGCGCCCGGACTTGCGCTGGCATGCCAACGACAACCGTATTTAATGCTTGCTCAAATGCCAGGGCCCGCTCTCGCCAGGCTGACAGGTTCATTTTATTTTCCATACATAATCCATGATTCAGGATGAAACAGGCCACTGTCGACTGCGCACAATCGACACCGGTATGTCACATACTGGGGATGAAGCCGACACCGGAAACGATGTCAGCTTCCTAGGGGGGATTTTTTTGATTACTTCACGTCAAACACGAAATTGCCGCTGGATTTTGCGTTGGCAATGCGTTTTGCATTACGCGCGTCCATGGCTTTGATGGCTTCTTCCTGCTTGTTGAG
>CAKZJM010000063.1 GCA_936943315.1 uncultured Methylophilus sp.
CCACCACCGCCTGAGCCTAAGCCTGAGCCCAAACCACCGGAGCCAAAACCGCCAGAACCACCGCCTAAGCCTGAGCCTCAAGTGAAACAAGCGGAACAAGAAGCGCAAATTGCACTCAAAAAGCAGGAAGATGAGAAAAAGAAGCAGTTAGAAGAAGAGAAAAAGAAAGAGCTTGAACAGAAAAAGCAGGAAGAGAAACTGAAGAAAATTCAGGAAGCACTGCGTAAACAAGAGGAAGAGGACAAGCTGAAAAAAATCCAGGACGCCATGCGCCAGCAGGATATGGAGTCGCAACAAGCCGCTGCGTCAGCTGCAGTGGATCCGTCTGTGCTGGGCTATTATGCCGAATTAATGAAACGTAAAATTCGAAGCAACGTGAATCCTGGCTTGTGTCCTGTTTCAAACCCTGAAGTATCGGTAGATATGCAGTTGACGGTAACCGGTGATATTTCCGGGATGCCTAAACTGGCCAAAGGCTCAGGAGACTCGATTTGTGATGATGCGGTGATGCGGGCGGTTCTCTCTGCCAAACCGTTTGATTTGCCAGGGGAAGATCACCCGGCTGAACGTAGAAAATTGCTCGAACAAATTCGCCTGAAATTAAAGCCACGCGGCTAAGTTATGAGTGTTAAAGGCTTTTCGCTATAATCCTTTTGTATCAATAGACTAATGAATAAAACTGTGATCATGAAACCTGTTAAAGCTTTTTTGAGCAATGCTGTTTGGAACGCATTCTGGGCGGGCTTGCTGGCCTGGATGTTTGCCGTATCTGCACATGCTGCGTTGGAGATTGAGATCAGCGGCGGTAGCGCTATCCAGATTCCTATCGCCATTCTGCCTATGGCAGAATCAGGCAATGCGCAATCTTCCAGCCGCTTGCATGAAATTATCAGTAACGACTTGCGCGGCAGCGGGATGTTCCGCATTATCAATACCAGCGGCATGCCAGCCTTGCCAACCAACGCGTCGCAGATCAAATACACTGACTGGACGGCATTGAAAGCTCAAGGCTTGAGCCTGGGTGAAGTGCAGCAGGTTGGCGGCAACCTTAAGGTTTCTGTGCAAGTGATGGACGTGTTGCGCCAGACTGCCTTGTTGCAGCTGACCTATACCGTTTCGCCCAGCCAATACCGCCATGTGGCGCATTTGATTGCCGACCAGATTTATGAAAAATTCACCGGCCAGCCTGGCGCATTTGCCACACGTATTGCTTATGTCACTAAAGTCGGCAAGCGCTTTACCTTGCAGATTGCGGATTACGATGGCTTTAATGCACAGACCTTAGTCTCCTCAAATGAACCCATCATTTCACCTGCCTGGTCGCCAGATGGCAGCAAAATGGCCTATGTTTCGTTTGAGAAAAAGAAGCCGATTGTCTTTATCCAGTCGTTGTATACCGGCGAGCGTAAGGTGGTTGCCAACTTTAAAGGCAACAACAGTGCCCCAGCCTGGTCACCCGATGGCAGTAAGCTGGCCGTGGTATTGACCTATGGCGCCAACTCACAGATTTACACGATCTCGGCGGATGGTTCGAATTTGCAGCAAGTGACTAAAAGCAGTTCGATTGATACTGAGCCAGCGTTCTCACCTGACGGCCAATACATCTACTTCAGTTCTGACCGTGGCGGCCGTCCGCAGATTTATAAAGTGTCCGCCTCAGGGGGCTCTGCCTCACGCGTG
>CAKZJM010000064.1 GCA_936943315.1 uncultured Methylophilus sp.
ACGATATGTTTAGTACGCTATTGATTGTGCTGTTCGTTCTAATGCTGGCTCACCTCTTGCGCTCCGGGCTGATTCCGGTGAATTGGGGCGTAGACCAGAGCAAGGCGTTAAGTGTATTGGTAGCGGTATTACTGATCCTGGCGTTTGCGATGGGATTTGTTGACCTTTAGTCTTGATATTGAGAGTCATGACAATGAGCATTCATGACATTGCGCAAACTCACTTCGCTTTTAAACCCGCACTCCATATTCAAAAATTCCCTCATCCATAGGGCAATCCTTGCTATCAATGCCTGCGTACGGAATATCGTGGTGTTGATGTGCTAACATGATATTTTATTTATATAAATATATTAATGAAGCACTTCTACCGCTTGGGTGTCTGGCTGCTGGGCACGTCTGTCATTCCCGTCGTTACCGCTTCTGAAATCATTCCAGAGTCCAACTTTATCGAGCCGGATGCGGCGCAAAGCCAGCGTTCCCTGAGGATTCCATAACCCATGGTCTATGATTTGGTTCGACCTCTGGGGGTCAGGCAGGGCGAACTCGAAATCAATGCGTTGGGGGACTATAACCCTTATACCGGTGACATCGACTGGGCGCCAGAAGTGGAGTATGGCCTGGCCGATGACCTGGCGATAGAATTTGAGTTACCTTTTCAGAACACCAGCCATGAGCGCTATAAGTTTGCCGTGCAGCACACGCTGGACATAGACGAAGCGCGTGGGGTGGCCCAAGGCTGGCAAGCATTTGTCGATGTGAATAAACACACCCGTGCACTTTCGGCCGATGTGACATATATTCGTGGCATCAAGTGGGCAGAGGCATGGTCAAGTTTAAGCATGCTAGGCATGCGTGCGCATCACATTAACCGCAGTGCTCAACCCAGTTATTTGCTCAACAATACAGTGTTTTATGACGTCTCATCGCGGTTGACGCTGGGCCTGGAACTGAATCATGAAGTGAGCCATGGAGGCACCTGGCGCTATCGGCTTACTCCTCAATTACATTACGATGCCAGCGAGTATTACACCTTGCAAATGGGCGCCGCCTGGTCAACACTCGATCACCCGGATAAAACACAGCGGCTATGGAGCTTTCGACTCATACGCGTGTTCTGATGACAGGCCAGATCGAACGCCCTACAATAGGGCCACAGTGAATTTACAAACCAGACGGTAAGCGCTTCAACGCTTGCGGATAGAGAGGGGGCAAC
>CAKZJM010000065.1 GCA_936943315.1 uncultured Methylophilus sp.
ACTGGCCTTGCGCATCAAACAATGCCACGCCTTCCCACAGCGTGCCGATAAACTCTGGCCGCACATGAAAATGCACGCCAATTTCACCTTTGGCCGTGGCGTGGAACAAACGGTTTTCGACCATTTGCGCCGCCATTTTTACCAAGGCCAAGGTATGTTGTTGCGGCGCGTTGAGATCATTGGAAACATCGAGCGTGGCGACCAGATGGTTATTGGCCGCAAAAATTGGCACGGCGGAACAACTCAGAGAGTGATGGTAAGCCATGAAGTGCTCTGTGCCTTGCACGCTGATCGGCAAGCGCTCCACCAGCGCAGTGCCAATCGCATTCGTGCCGCGGTGCTCCTCGCTCCACGAAGCACCCGGCAACAATGAAGCCCGGATTTCGTTTTCATCCACACCTTCGCCCATGCTGCGCAAAATGATGCCTTCGTTATCGGTCAGAATCACCAGGCTGCGCGTATGGGCAATCTGCTCGCTCAGCGTCAGCATTTCAGGCTCGGCATGCGTCAGCAGCAAGCGGTTTTTTTCCAGCCGCTGTGCTAGTTCTTGCGCAGTGATGATCTGGTCTTCAACCGGGGCTTGCTCGTCTACCCCTTTGACCATGCACCGGCGCCATGAGCGTGCAATCGCCTCGGCAATCGCACGCTGATCATCGCGCATGCCGGGCTGCGGTAGCTGGGAAGCAGGCTGGGAATATTTGTTGGGCATGAAGACTGAACACCTGTCACGTAGCATTGAACACCTGTACCAGTATGACACACACCGTGAACAGCAGGACCTGAGTCAGCCACCTTCACGATCTTTTTCATACTGAATTAACTTACTGATTTTAATCCATTTTTTATAATTTCCAAAATAAAAGCTGGTGTTGGCACGCGCGTTGCAATTCATCACTTGCCGTGACAAAAGAAGCCTTTGTCGACCGCATGCACTACTAAACATTTCAGCTTCATCGCAACCATTTTGGAGGTTATTTATGCAACCACGTATCAAGCTTGCCATCAGTGCAATGCTGCTCGGCAGCATCAGCACCAGCGCATGGGCAAATGCCGAACTCGACACTTTGATGAAAGACGACAACCAGTGGGCCATGGCGCGTAAAGATTACGCTAACCAGGGCTATAGCCGCCTGTCGCAAATCAACAAAAGCAACGTCAAACAACTGAAAATGGCCTGGTCGTTTGCCACCGGCGTCAACCGTGGCCACGAAGGTGCACCACTGGTGATCGGCAATACCATGTACATCCACACTGCGTTCCCGAACAACGTCTATGCGCTAGACCTGGACGATAACCAGAAAATTGTATGGTCTTATTTCCCGAAACAGGATCCGGATGTGCAATCCGTATTGTGCTGTGACAACGTCAATAAAGGCCTGGGTTACGGCGATGGCAAAATCTTCCTGCAACAGAACAATGGCGTGTTGGTGGCACTGGATGCTAAAACCGGTGCCAAGCTGTGGGATGTGAAAGTCAATGACCCAAAAATGGGGGCGGCCAACACCAACGTTCCACACGTGTTTAAAGACAAAGTAGTGACCGGCTGTTCAGGCGGTGAGTTTGGTGTACGTTGCCACATCAGTGCCTACAACATTAAAGATGGCAGCTTGGCCTGGAAAGCCTACAGCACAGGCTCTGACAGCGAAGTGATGATCGGTGCCGACTTTAACAAGGAAAACCCGCATTACAGCGCGTTATCTGTGTATGAAGACGTCAACGGCGGTAACAAAATGGGCGGTTCATTCAAAAGCCTGGATAAAGCGCAATTGAAGTTCCCTGAAGCCAACCTGGGTGTACGCACCTGGTTGAAACCTCAGCAACAAAAAGACGGCTGGCAAAATGGCGGCGGCCCAACCTGGGGCTGGTACTCTTATGACCCTAAACTGAACCTGATGTACTACGGCACCGGCAACCCAGGCACTTGGAACCCTGACGTGCGCCCAGGCGACAACAAGTGGTCTATGACGATTTTTGCCCGCGACCTTGATACCGGTATGGCTCGCTGGGGCTACCAGATGACACCGCATGACGAGTGGGATTACGACGGCATGAACGAGATCATTCTGTGGGAAGCCAACGGCAAGCAATTGGCCTCACATTTTGACCGTAACGGTTTTGGCTACACCTTTGACCGCACCAACGGTACTTTGCTGGTGGCCGAAAAAATGCATCCGTTTGTTAACTGGGCCAGCAAGATCGACCTGAAAACAGGGATTCCGGTGAAAGATCCTAAGTATTCCACACACCAGGATTACAACGCGAAAGGCGTATGCCCTTCTGCATTGGGTGTAAAAGACGAACAGCCTGCGGCTTACTCACCTAAGAACAAAACGTTCTACGTACCACTGAACCATGTGTGCATGACTTATGAGCCAGTGGAATCGAAGTATGTGGCTGGTCAGCCATGGGTGGGCGCGACCTTGACCATGTTTGCAGGTCCAGACGGCGTGATGGGCGGCTTTATGGCCTGGGATGGCCTCAAAGGCAAAACCCAGTGGTACAACAAAGAGAAATTCTCGGCCTGGGGTGGTGCATTGGTGACCGCGTCTGACCTGGTGTTTTACGGCACGCTGGACCGCTGGGTAAAAGCACTGGATGCCAAAACCGGTAAAGAACTGTGGAAATTCCAAGTGGGTTCCGGCGTGGTCGGCAACATGATCACCTACGGCCACAAAGGCAAGCAATACGTTGGCGTATTGTCCGGTATCGGTGGCTGGGCGGGGGTCGCGATGAACCTTGGCCTGACTAATGATACGGATGGCCTGGGTGCAGCAGGTGGCTACAAAGAGCTGACCAAATACAATGCCGCGCCAGGTGGCGGTGCCATGAACGTATTCAGTTTATAAGAAAGGAAACCGGATGCAATTATTTAGCAAGACCTTGCTGGCAACCGCACTGTTAGCGGCAACAGCCTCCGCCATTGCGGGGAGTGGGGCAGAAGCCCTGGCCCAGAAAAGCGGTTGCCTGCTCTGCCACAGCGTAGACAAAAAAGTATTAGGCCCAGCCTATAAAGAAGTGGCTGCCAAATACAAAGGTGACAAATCTGCTGAAGCCAAGCTGATCCAGAAAGTAAAAGCCGGTGGCGCAGGCGTGTGGGGTGAAATGCCCATGCCACCTAACAGCCCACAAGTGAAGGACGAAGATATCAAGACCCTCGTCCAGTGGGTATTGAGTTTGTAGTTCCCCTGAGAAATATGGCGTCAGTGGCTAAGGCCACATTTATCACGGACGACTCCGCTGGCGCCAGATTCCCAAAGTTTGACCATTGATCTCCGAGTGTGCCAACCCGCAAGGGTTGGCTTTTTTTTGCGCGCATATTAGCCGCCTGGCAAAAGCGTTTACAATGCGGGCATGACCCTCTCGCAAACCTTGTTTACCCGCCGCATGCTCATGTGTGTGGCCTTCGGCTTCAGCTCAGGCCTCCCCTTATATCTTTTGCTGCAACTGCTGCCCGCCTGGCTGCGCAGTGAAGGCCTCAACCTCAAAACCATTGCCGCGTTTGCTTTTATGCAACTGCCCTACACCTGGAAGTTTTTATGGTCGCCCTTGATGGACCGCTACACCTTGTTACAAACCTTGGGCAGACGGCGCAGCTGGATTTTAGCCACACAACTGGCCCTGTTTGCCAGCATAGTCGGTTTGGGCATGTTCCAGCCACAGCTGGACATTGCCATGGTCGCACTGCTCGCCACGCTGGTTGCTTTGTTCTCTGCCAGCCAGGACATTGTCATTGATGCTTATCGCCGCGAAACACTCAGTGATGAGGAACTGGGCCTGGGCAACAGCTTGTATGTGAATGCTTATCGTATTGCCGGCCTTGTCCCTGGCTCACTGGCCTTGATACTGGCCGACCACCTCGCCTGGTCACAAGTGTTTTTCGTAGTGGGCTTGTTTATGCTGCCTGGCATAGGGTTCACGCTGTGGGCGCAAGAACCTGTCATTGCCAGCGTCCCTAAAACCTTGCTGGCCTCAGTCGTGGAGCCGTTCAAAGAATTTATACACCGTAGCGGCTGGCAGCATGCGCTCTGGGTGTTGCTGTTTATTTTGCTCTATAAATTGGGTGACAGCATGGCTACAGCCTTGGCCACCCCGTTTTATATCGACATGGGCTTTAGCAAAACCGACATCGGTGCCATTGCCAAAGGCAGCGGCCTCGTCATGCAAATTGCGGGCGCATTTGTGGGCGGTCTATGGATGCTAAAACTCGGCATCAATCGTGGTTTATGGGTCTTCGGCGTCGTGCAAGCCTTATCTATCCTCGGCTTCGCCTGGCTGGCAAGCAGTGGTCCTTTTACCGAGATCGGCGCGGCCGAGCGTAGCATGCTGGCAATTGTCATCGGCTTTGAAGCCTTTGGTGTCGGCCTGGGCACAGCCGCCTATGTCGCCTACATGGCGCGTGAAACCAACCCAGCCTACACCGCCACGCAACTCGCACTATTTACCAGCCTCTCGGCCGTACCACGCTCAGTTTTCAATGCCCTCACGGGCGGCATGGTGGAGGCGTTGGGATGGCAACAGTTTTTTTATGTGTGTACTTTGCTGGCAATTCCAGGGATGGTGTTGTTGTTTAAGGTCGCGCCTTGGCGGAATCGTTAGTAAGCAACCGACTCCTTCTTGCAATGATTCAACCAAAACTCTTTTAACCTCAAACGGTTTTAACGTTTTATGTGAAGTTTTATTTCGCCTTTAGGCGAGTTACTTT
>CAKZJM010000066.1 GCA_936943315.1 uncultured Methylophilus sp.
TTTGGCCAGGTCCAGGGCCAGGCTCAATACGGACTCAGCCACGTTGACATCCTGCATGGCTAACGCCTGCTGGAAGCTGGCGGCCATTTGCAACAGCTGTGTACGCTCGGCGTCCAGTTGCTTTTCAGCATGGCCCATGCCATCGACATAACCGGTTTTAAAACCCTCTTCGTAGGCTTCTTGCCTCACCTGCTTGAGAATCTGGCTGACCGTGCGCGCATTTTCTTCCGCTTGCGCGCGATCTCGTTTAACGCGTTCACTGGAATCAGAGTCATCAAAGCTGGCCATTTCCCAGCGTTGATAGGCGCTCATTTGTTCTTTTGGAATTGCAGAAGCTACCATATGACGCTTTCCTTATCTAACACACTACACATACTGCTCACTGTCACCTTTGCCAGCCAGCATAATCTGGCCTTCATCGGATAAGCGGCGGACAATTTGCAAGATTTGTTTTTGCTGGCCTTCAACTTCTGACAGTTTGACCGGGCCACGGCTTTCCAGGTCTTCGCGCATCATGTCGGCGGCACGCGAAGACATATTGCGGAAGAATTTTTCCTTCATTTCATCTGAAGTACCTTTGAGTGCCACAATCAGCACGTCGGACTGGACTTCACGCAACAGGACCTGTATTCCTCTGTCATCGATTTCCATGATGTTGTCAAACACAAACATCTGGTCCATGATCTGCTGCGCCATGCCGTCATCGTAACTTTTGAGGCCATCCATGAGCTTGGCTTCATTTTCACCGCTCAGGTAGTTCATGATCTCGGCGGCCGTTTTAACCCCACCAATAGACTGACGCTTGAGGTTGTCATTACCTGCCAGCATTTTCAGCATGCCCTCATTGAGTTCGCGCAAGGCCGTCGGCTTGATACTATCCAGCGTCGCGATACGCAAAATCACGTCCTGGCGCAAGCGTTCGGTAAAGTGCCCCAGAATTTCTGCAGATTGTTCGGCCTCAAGGTGAGACAAAATCGTCGCAATAATCTGTGGATGCTCGTTCTTGATGAAGTCGGCCACGCTAAAGGCGTCCATCCACTTCAGGCTTTCAATGCCTGCGGCATCCTGTGATTGCGGCATGCGGTTCAGTAAGTTAGAGGCTTTGTCATCGCCAAAGGCCTTAATGAGTACTGAGCGGATGTAGCTGTCTGAATCCAGGCCAAAATTGCTGCTGCCTGCAAAGTCCATCATGAACTTTTCCAGCACCTCTTCAACCTCTTCCCTGGGCACTGGCTTCATCGAGGCCATGACGATCCCCAAGCGTTGTACTTCTTTGGGGCTCAAATGCTTCATCACCTCGGCAGCTTCATCTTCGCCGAGCGCCAGCATCAAAATCGCACTTCTGGTTAAACCCTGGTCACTCATGGCTTATTTCTCCGCCGATGTCCAGCTGGAAACCACGTTGGCTACCATACGGGGATTTTCTTTAGCCACCTGTTTGGCGGCTTGCAGTGTTTGGTCCAGGCTGCTTGGCAAGGCGGTG
>CAKZJM010000067.1 GCA_936943315.1 uncultured Methylophilus sp.
AAAACTGGGCCTGAACATTGGTGGCTTGATACCATCGACCAGACAAGTCGATGGTGTCGTGGAAATGATACTGGATGCCACGCAAAATCACTTGCAACCACTGACGCATGCACGCCTGCTTGGCTGGCATGCCGCTCTCTTTCCTACCGGTTATAGCGGTATGCATAAAATTACAACCGCAGCCTATAGAACCGACGCAGATGGTCCCATGCAGGTGGTCTCGGGCGTTATAGGGCACGAAACCATACATTATGAAGCACCACCTGCCACAATCATCGCTGACGAAATGCAGTTGTTTTTAGACTGGTTTAACCAATCAGCTGACATAGATCCATTGCTCAAGGCAGGACTGGCACATCTGTGGTTTGTCAGTTTGCATCCATTTGAAGATGGCAATGGCCGTATTGCCCGCGCGATAGGCGATATGGCTTTAGCAAAAGCCGACCAATCAACGCAACGTTTCTATAGTTTATCCACGCAGATACAACTGGATCGCAAAGACTATTATTTGCAACTGGAAATGGCACAAAAAGGTACCATGGACATTACAAACTGGCTGCATTGGTTTTTAAGCTGCCTGCTTCGTGCTATACAACAGGCCAGTCAAGACCTCCAAAATGTCGTTTATTTGACACAAGTGAGCCAACGCAGTCGCAACGGCGCGCTGAATGAGCGGCAAATCAAAATGCTTAATAAGCTCATGCACAATTTTGAGGGCCACCTCACCACTGGCAAATGGGCAGCTTTGACCAAATGCTCAACTGACACCGCTTTGCGCGACATTACCGAACTGGTCACCATAGGGGTGCTGGCCAAAGCGGGTGAATCTAAACGGGCAGCGCACTATGTGTTGACCTGGGAATAAGCATTTGCAAACGAGGTTGTTAATGAATCAAATTGAATGGAATGACTTCACCAAGGTTGAGTTACGCGTTGGCCGGGTGATTTCGGCAGAAGTGTTTGCAGAAGCGCGCAAACCAGCCTATAAACTGCAAATCGACTTTGGCCCTGAAATCGGCATCCGTAAATCCAGTGCCCAGATTACAGCGCACTACGCACCAGAAAACCTGATAGGTAAACTGGTAGTCGCCGTAGTTAATTTTCCGCCCAAACAAATCGGGCCCTTGATGTCAGAATGCCTGGTGACGGGGTTTCATGATGCCGAAGGAAGCGTGACTTTATGTGTGCCGGAACATGAAGTTCCTCTGGGGACAAAGCTGCTTTAGACCGAATCAATTATCCACTTATAGTAAATTCTGGGCATTTTCTTGATCTCTGATTGTTAAAATAGTCAGCAACGTTCTAGCTGCCACCTTTGAACTATTAGTTAACCTGTTCTTTGTTATTTGAATGACCTCCTCCAAGTGCGTATTTTGTATTTTTAATCTACCCGTACTTAAAGCAAGCGCAAATTCAAATGACGCCTCACCTTGGTCTTTATCGTAATACTCAAAAATCTTTAGTAGTATATTTTTCATAGTATTACTAAGATCAACAGAGCAGCTATAGTCGATTTCGTTTGGATCGGCTGCACGAAGAATTGCAGCCTGAATAATTCCATCGTTATATCTTAGAAAATTCTCTGGGTCTAAAATCACATTTTGATAAGCCTCTGTTGATAATTGGCAATCTGGAGGAAGCGACTTATCCTCTCTTGCTTTTTGTAACATTGATGCTATTGTACAAAAAATCCACGCCGCAAATTTAGCATTTGGCTCGTATTGTATGTTTGGCCAATATGCAAAGTCTGATCTTAACTGTAGCGGATTTTCACTAGATGAGGACGGCCAGAAAACAGTTTCCATCATACCTGTATCACTACCTAGCAGTTTGGATTGCCTTATCTCAACTCCGTCAATATTCGTATCTAAATTTCTAAATAGTAGTTCTTCAGTGGCGAATGATTGCCCCTTATATTTACCTACAGCTAGAGAAATAAATGTTTCTAATCTCCAATTTGCATTGGAGCTTGGGGATTTTAGATTTTGTTTTAAAACATTAATTTGTCCTTTAGTTTCAGCGATCTGAGCACCGACCACGTAACATCTAGCCCCTGTGTGAACATCTCTCAAGTCTCTTGATATTGATAGTAATTTTGACCCTTTGCCTACGGTCGCCGCCACTATTACTAACGCACCATCTTTATTAATAGTTTTTGTGCTTAATTCAGTATCTTTTATCGGCTCTTGTTGGATATAGGGAATGTTATACTTTTCACGTATTCTGCTGATTATCAACTTTGCCAATAGATACGATGATTCGTCGTCTTGACAAATAACAGCCTGTGTTGAGATTGGCACATATTGATCAACTATGTTATCCAACCACTTTTTAAAATGGTCGTCATTAGATAGTTTTGCCATGTCTAAATAAATTGGGTGAACTTTAGATGAGCCAACACCGTTTCTACATTGAACTTTAAATAAATCTAATGAGTGAAATTTAACAGCTAGTTGGTATGCCTCATTAACTGTATGATACTTTTGCCTTAGCAACACTTTTCTGGGTTTGATCTGGTCCGGATAAAATTTCTCGCCAATTATTCTAATTTCATGAAGGCTTTGTGGATCAAGTAAATCTTTTTTGTCCGTGAGTATATCTAATGAATGTAACGCCTCACTAGCGTTCCTAGCTGATGTGTTTGTGAGAAGTGTTACAACCTCCAAGTCACTAGTTTTTGTGTGTGTTTTCCATTTAGTTTGTAAATTCATCGATTGCGATGCAGAAATCAAACAAAACGATGTGCTATGCATAGGCGGGCCAAGCGAGTCTAGTCCCTCATGCGAGTGGAAGCTTTCAATTCTTGGAATCGATGTAGCATCCTCTGATTGCCCCCAGTGTAATTCTCTCAAAGCATAGCCAACACTTGCTATACCCATGGTATCCACATAAATGGATTTTATTTGTGTTGAAATTTGGGCATTTCTTTTCTGAATCCTAGGCAATAAACAAAATGCAACGAATTGCACATTTTCACTATCGGATAATGCTTCTTCTGTTTTTAGAAAGTATTGGGATCTATCACCGGAGGGTTTTATGAATGTAAAACCGGACGGCGCTTTTTGTATTACCCCTTTGACATTAAAAAGCTTTTTTAGACCTACATTAATAATGATTTGATGGTTATCTTTTAAAAGTTTTTTTACATTTATTGAGGGCTTTGTTGTTGAAAATAAGCGGACATGATTAGCTTGACCATAACGATCATACGCTGCCAGATACAAACTAATTCTCTTTGAGATTCTCCTCAAAGACTGTTGAACTGAGACAGAGTCGATTTCCCTAATTACTGCATCCTGCTCCTTTTCCATACACTGAATAACTATTATGTCTGGGTAGGGGGCTGAGAGCCCACATTGTTCGATTGCTTCGGCAAGAGCCTCAGCATCCATTAAACCAGTTGGTTTGAATAGAAATGAAAACAGAACAGACTGATTCGCCTCATCCGAAATATGGGAGTATGTATAATCAAAATATCCCTTCATATTCGTTTTACACCTAATGGAATTATTGCAGTGTAAGTAGCCCCAGGAGAGTCACTTAAGAGAGGAGTATCAGGCTTCCAATGAGACAAAAGTTTATTATTGATAGCATCGTTATGGTTACTATTTGATGCTTTTGTAAAGTCTTTTACCAAACATAGCCGACCTGTTCTCAGCCTTAAATAGGCTCGTAGGGACTGTAATGAGTTAATTACATTAGTTAGACCTTCGCCTTTACCGAACTCATCTTTAGTTGTTAACTTCTCAGTAAAGCAACGATGGACTAAGTTAAATTCTTCAGTAACAGAAATTTTTTGTAAGTCTGAACTATTAGCTTTATTTTTTGAGAGCCATCTTCGGGCTAATCCAGGTCCCGTATCGAAAACAGATATTTCAAGAAAAGATTTCGATGCTGTATAGCCTTGTTTTTGTGGTTCAACAAGAGAATGCATTAGGAATCGATTTAAAGTTATGTCGCCTAAGCTGAAGCCATTTTCCGTTTCGCTGTAGCCTTTGGGGATAAACTTTAAATATATTCCACGAACAGATCTGGAAATAAGATTTCCATTCTCATCTGTCCGAGCATGATCTTCAGTATTACTAAATAACTCATATATTAATTGACTAAGGTTTGTAATATCTTGTCGATCTAATCTTGTCACTGCTTCTGGTGCAACTTTATTTAGCATCTGCTCAACAAGCGTTACAAAGTCAGATCGACTCCTAACCTTTATCTCCGTGCCAACTCTATAAAGCGGTTGCAGAAATTCATTTCTGGCTGATGCAAAACAACACAAGAATGCACCACGACCATTCATAGTTCCATCATATTCGCCCATCTGCATCGCATTTACATAAGGGATTATTAGCTTCTTAAATGATTTGGCTTCCTCCTCATCACCATTACTTCCCTTAAGTGTTTCAGCAAAATAAAGAGCAGTCATTCCATGAGGGGTGCCTGCAAACTCAGAAATTAATGGCAGATCGATTAATTCGTTATAAAGCTGCAATGTAGCGTTACTTTGATTGCGAGACCATTCAGCAATAAATTGGATTATTGAAACAGGGATACCGAATGCGCCACCAAGTTCAAGGTGTTTGGGAAGTCTGAGAATTTCATCTTTACCATCGATTAAGTCATCCCTGAGCTTTTCAAGTTGAGTTAAGGAGGTTTTTGATAATAATGAAATCATTTTTATAACTGATTTTGAGTTCAGATCAGTTTATCTCAATAATGTATATTTAGGGTTGAAGTAAAATGTTAATTTCGTTCATCAAAGTATCTAAAAGTAAACTACCTCGGAATAATATGCACCCTCGCATGCGTCACCCCCGTCTGTGACGAAATCGCATTTACACAAGCTTCCACTTCAGCAATTTTTCCTTTTAGAATCACCGTCTCCATGCAGTTATCATGATCCAAATGCACATGCTGGGCGGTGATAATCACATCATGGTGGTCGTGCTGTAGTTGATTCACCCGGCTGGCGAGTTGGCGCTCGTGGTGGTTGTAGACATAACTGAGGGAGGCGACACAATCGGCCTGGGTATAGTTGGTGTTTTCCATCACGGCGTCATCAAGTGCTTTGCGCACTAAATCCCTGAAGGCTTCCGAGCGGTTGACGTAGGCTTTAACGGCGACCAATTGGTCAAAGGCATCGGCTAGGTCATCTTCAACCGAAATGGTAATGCGGCGCATAGCTTAGCTCCTCGCTAAAACTGATAGGTCACTGTCAGCCTGGCAGCCCGGGGCTCAACAGGGTGAAAATGAATATCGTTGACCGGTGCAGCCTCCCCTTTGAGTTGTGATTCGTAGAAATAGTCGATATCACTGGCTTTTCGGTCAAACAGGTTGAAGATGTCCAATGTTATGGTTGTTTTTGGATTATACCGATAGCCGACTCGCGCATAAGTGAGGAAAGTTGAGTTGGAGCGCACCGAATTATCTTCAATGAGCGGCCTTGGCCCAAAGTAGCGTAATTGCACGCTGCCAAACCAGTGACCCCAGTTGGTTACGGTGGCGCCTACTGAGGCCACTTTATTGATAGCACCGGGGATATATTGGCCAGCAGGGTCTGTATGCGTAAAGCGGGCTTTTGAGAGTGCGAGATCCATGTCCAGCAACAGCCAGTCATTCACCGCATAATGGTTGTTCCACTCCACCCCATAGCGGCGGCTGGCGCGGCTGGGCTCGGTTTCACCAGCATCGCCGACAAACAGGAGTTCGGAATCAATATCCAGTTGCCACACAGCTAATGAACTTTGCAGGCCGGGAACCCACTCGCTGCGGATGCCGACCTCGCTACCCCTCGTGCTCACCAACGGCGTTACTGGCGTGGCTACGCCGCCGCCGGGCAGCACGGTTTGCGTGGTGCCGCGGGCGTCGTTACTGTGAAAGCCTTTGCCGATATTGTAAAAAAGCTCTGTATTTGCCCATGGGCCGAAAATAACTGAAAGCTTGGGCGAGGTAATGCCATCGCCTTTATTGCCAGAGTTACCATCAATGCTGCTTTTCACATCAAACTGGTAGCGGTCATAGCGTACGCCTGCCACTGTGCGCAGCTTTTCATGCCACCACACTGTATTTTCGGCATAAAGGCCTGCGCTGCTTTCTTCTACCTTGTCTGAGCGGATGAGTGAAATGCGTTGTGTTTTAGCGGTGTTATACAGGGCAACCGGGGAAAGTTTGTCATAGCGGGTTTGTATACCCAATTTACTTTCCATCGGCAAGCCCGCCAACTCACCCAGCCACGATTTACTGAGATTCACGCCCAGCATGGTGCGTTTTTCACTTTGGTTAAACTGATCGCCATTGACCGGATCGTTGAGGAAATAAGTGAAGTTACTGTAGAGGTCTAACGATGAACGCACCGCATAGGCGCTCATCTGCCAGCCGCCATGCTGGTCACGGTGTTGTTTGTTAAATGAGAGGCTGTAGCGTGATGAATCACCACCATCGGTGGGATCTATGGCATCAAAGCGGCCAATCTGGCCCGAGCGGACAGCGCGTAAAGGAATCTGGTCGGTGCTGTTCCAGCGGTTGTGATAGGCCATCGCAGTCAACGTCATGCTGTCATGCGCATCGCCTTCACTATATCTCAACACGCCATTGTATTTTTTAACGCCCTCGGCCACCTGCCACGGTCCATCGTAATGATTTACGTCTAAGGCATACAGCAAATGTCCGTCTGCCACGGCTACCGAGTTTGCCAGCAACATGCGCTGGTAATCGTAACTGCCCACGGTCAAGCTGGCGATGCCTTGCGGCAATTGGTTGAGAAGATGCAACCTCGCCGCACCCGCAGAGGAAAAATCCCCTTCTTCTGCTGAATAGGGGCCTTTTTTGTAATGAATATGGCTCACTAATTCAGGGATGAGGAAGTTTAAATCGGTGTAGCCCTGCCCATGCGCATGGGTACGCATATTGACAGGCATGTCGTCCACATAGGTGGCAAAATCAGTGCCGTGATCAAGGTTGAACCCGCGCAGATAAAACTGGTTGGCCTTACCGCTACCGCTATGCTGGGTGACGATCATGCCTGGCACAAACTCCATGAGTTCCCCCACGCGAGAAATCGGCCGGTTTTTGATCAGACTGGCATTGACCTTACCTTCACTGGCCGCATCGGATGAGCCAATCGCGTTATCATAATGCGCACGTACTTCAATCTCTTCCAGATCAACGGTTTCTGAGGCGTAGCCGGACATGCTTACCAACAAGCCTAATGCCCAAGGAATCCCTGACTGCTTCTTCATAAGTATCACTCTCTTTTTGTATGATTTTTTTTTAATTATTCATACGGCGACATTATGCGTGAAAGCAAGGCTAGGGTTTATAAGTAAATTGACGGACAATAGCGATCAGGAAAAAATCACACCCAAACAAAAAGCCCGCTTGCGCGGGCTTTTTGTTTACTTGACGACTTACTCAGCCGCTGGTGTTTCTTCTTTTGCCGGTGGGTCAATCAGGGCTTTCATGCTCAAGCGCACTTTGCCTTTATCGTCCAACTCAACCACTTTCACTTTCACGATGTCACCTTCTTTGAGGTAATCACTCACGGCTTTAACGCGTTCGTGGGCGATTTGTGAAATGTGTACCAGGCCATCTTTGCCTGGCAGCAAGGTCACGACGGCACCAAAGTCAAGAATCTTGACCACTGGGCCTTCGTAAATCTGGCCTACTTCAACCTCAGCGGTGATTTGCGCGATACGGCGTTGCGCTTCTGCACCTTCGTCGGCATTGGTACATGCAATTTTCACGGTACCGTCATCTTCGATGTCGATGCTGGTGTTGGTTTCTTTGGTCAATGCCTGAATCACGGCGCCACCTTTGCCGATCACGTCACGGATTTTGTCCGGATTGATCTTCATGGTGATGATACGTGGGGCAAACTGTGACATTTCGGTGTTCACGCCAGACACAGCCTGTTTCATCAGACCCAGAATGTGCGCACGGCCTTCTTTCGCTTGTGCCAGAGCCACTTGCATGATCTGTGCAGTGATACCAGTGATCTTGATGTCCATTTGCAGGGCAGTTACGCCTTTGTCGGTACCGGCCACTTTAAAGTCCATGTCACCCAGGTGGTCTTCGTCACCCAGGATGTCGGTCAGCACCGCGACGCGGTTGCCTTCTTTAATCAGGCCCATCGCTACGCCAGCCACGTGTGCAGTTAATGGCACACCTGCGTCCAGCATGGAGAGGCAGCCACCGCAGACAGACGCCATGGAGCTGGAACCGTTAGACTCAGTGATCTCAGACACGACACGCAGGGTGTAGTCAAAGTCTTCTTTCTTAGGCAATACGGCTTTCAAGGCACGCTTGGCCAGGTTACCGTGGCCGATTTCGCGGCGTTTTGGTGAACCGACACGGCCCGTTTCGCCAGTGGCGAACGGAGGCATGTTGTAGTGCAGCATGAAGTTTTCGTAGTATTCACCGGCCAGTGCGTCAATGATTTGCTCATCTTTGCCAGTGCCTAATGTGGTAACTACCAGGGCCTGGGTTTCACCACGGGTAAACAGGGCAGAGCCGTGTGTGCGTGGCAATACGCCGGAACGGATAGTGATCGGGCGCACGGTACGTGTATCGCGGCCGTCAATACGTGGCTCACCATTCAAAATCTGGCTACGCACGGTTTTAGCTTCCAGCTTAAAGAACTCGTCTTTAATTTTGTTGGCTTCCAGCGTAGAGGTTTCTTCAGTAATCAAGGTGCTCATCACGCGAGACTTGATTTCGTCCAGCTTGGCAGAGCGCTCACCTTTGGATTTAATTTTGAACGCGGCATTGATATCTTCTGCAGCAATCGCTTCCACTTTTGCAATCAGCGCGGTGTCTGGCTCTGGAGGTGTCCAGTCCCAGGCATCTTTACCTGCTTCAGCCGCCAGTTCGTTGATGATTTTGATCACAGGTTGCATTTGCTCGTGACCGAACACCACCGCACCCAGCATCACGTCTTCTGGCAATTCTTTAGCTTCAGATTCCACCATCATCACAGCAGTTTCTGTCGCAGCGACCACCAGGTCCAGCTCAGAGTCTTTGAGCTGTGTCGCGGTTGGGTTCAATACGTATTCACCGTTGATGTAACCCACTTTTACCGCACCCATCGGGCCGTAGAATGGGATACCTGCCAATGCTACAGCAGCTGAAGCACCGATCATGGCTGGAATGTCGGCATCGATTTCAGGATCGATAGACAACACGGTCGCCACGATTTGCACTTCGTTGTAGAACGCGTCCGGGAACAGTGGGCGCATAGGACGGTCGATCAAACGTGCCGTCAGTGTTTCTTTTTCGCTTGGGCGGCCTTCACGCTTGAAGTAGCCACCCGGAATGCGGCCAGCCGCATAGGTTTTTTCCTGGTAATCCACGGTCAATGGAAAGAAATCCTGACCTTCTTTGACTTCGGTTTTCGCTGTTGCCGCAACCAACACAACGGTATCGCCATAGCTCACCATGACGGCGCCATCTGCCTGGCGTGCAATTTCCCCGGTTTCAATAGTCAGGGTATGCGCACCAAACTGGATGCTTTTTTTGGTTATATCAAACATTGTTTTTCCTTTATCTACCATGGCTATTCACTACCCAATAGCCAATCTCTACAATTATTGCGGTGACTTCCATCAGCACGCTTTTTGTTTTATAGCTAAACAAAACGCACTCACAGAAGCCACCCCGGTTGGTGATGTGACCCCGATTATTTGAAAAATGCTCGGAATTTAAAGCAAAAAAGCCGAGGCAATCACCATGCCATCGGCTTTTATCTCGTTAAAAGTGAACAGTGTAATGCGTCACTTTAAACCAAATTATTTACGCAGGTTCAAGCGCTCGATCAGCGTTTGATAGCGGCTAACGTCTTTACCTTTCAGGTAGTCCAGCAAACGACGACGCTGGCTAACCAGTGCCAACAGGCCACGGCGTGAGTGGTTGTCTTTTTTGTTGGATTTGAAATGCTCGGTCAGGTAAGTGATACGGTGTGTCAACAAAGCCACTTGCACTTCTGGGCTCGCTGTATCGTTAGCACTGCGTTGGTATTCTTTAATGATTTTTGCAGATTGTTCAGCAGTAATCGCCATCTTTATTTTCCTTGAGTTAGCGTCAATGTCGCGGTAGCCAGGCAACCCATTTGCCCTACCACACCGACATTCAATTTACATGAACCGCGCATTATATCGGCAACTCTAGCCCTTGCATAGACTTTTATTGAATTAAGCTGCTGTTTTTATGAATTAATTTGCGCCTACTCACACAAAGTCGGCATAAAAATCAGCCTGCGCAGGCACCGCGCCACGAATGCCACAAATGGAGGCAGCAAAGCAGGCGGCCCGCGTC
>CAKZJM010000068.1 GCA_936943315.1 uncultured Methylophilus sp.
CCATTAATTTAGCTTTATATATTTGTGGGTGATCTATATTAGAGATAAATGTTATTGTTTCTTGGATATCGTAAGTAGCTGTTCCAAAGCGCTTCTAACATTCAGAATTGCATTATCCCAATCTCCCACATTGGGTTGTCTGAAGAGGCGGGCGGTGGGATACCATGGCGTGTCTTCCCTATCCAGCATCCATCGGTAGTCTGGTAAATAAGAGATTAATATCCAGACATTTTTACCCATTGCGCCTGCCAAATGTGCCACTGAGGTATCTACGCTGATGATCAAATCCAGGCAGTCCAGCATGGCTGCCGTATCAGAGAAATCGTTTAACTCTTCATGGTATTCCTGTATGTGATTGAGTTTTGAAAGCGTGGTTTTGTCGTGTTCCCGCACTTCTTTTTGTAGGGAGTAAAAGGTTACCGGCAAATCAAGAATAGGCGCTAATTGCTCTAGTCTTAAGCTGCGATCATGGTCTTTCTTGTGGTCTTTTGAACCCGACCAAACCAGCCCGACTTTTAATGAGTTGCTAGCGTATGCAAATTTTCTTTCCCAGTAACTCTTTTTAAAATGGTCCGAAAAAAAGTAAGGAATCTTGTTGGGAATGGTTTCAACGGTTGTCTTGAATGCCAGCGGTAGACTCATGATGGGGCAATGAAAGTCAAACTCATCAACCTTCTCATCATTTCTAACAATTCTTGCATTGAGCCCCATCGTTTTAATCATTGCGTAAAGTGCATTAGGCACTTTTAAGATGACTCTTGCACCGAGATTTTCTACTAAGGGAACATAACGGCAAAACTGGATAAAGTCGCCTAATCCCTGCTCAGGATAAATATACAAAATTTTATCGGTGACGGACTCCTGCCCCAGCCATAAGGGTTGCTCATAGATTGGGTAAGAGCCTTTTAGGTCTGGTTTATAACGGCGATATTCGTATAACTGCCAGCCTTCTTCATACTCCCCCTTTAATATTTTAGGTAGTGCTTTGTTCCAATGTGGGTCCGCCATTTCAGGATTCAATTCAATGGCTCTATCATAGTTTTGGAGAGCCTCATCAAAATTTCCCTTACCTAGCATGGCAAGGCCACGATTTACATAAGGACCGGCAGAGTCTGGAACGAGCGCCATGGCTTTTTCATATCCCACAATCGCGTCATCAAAACGTTTAAGTTCCTGAAGAACATTACTCATCCCATTGTGTGGAAAAGGCGAAAGTGAGTTAAGTGCGATGGCTTTTTCATAGCTTATTAGGGCTTCGTCAAACCTTTTAAGCTCCATTAAAACGTTGCCTTGGCCGTTATAAGCAAAAGAATAATTAGGATTTATTGCAATGGCTTTTTGAAAGCAAGTCAGTGCTTCTTCAAATCGTTTCAGCGTGATGAAAACATTTCCACAATTGTTATAAGCATCCACATAATAGTTCTTTAAGGAGAGTGCATTCGTGTAGCTTTCAACAGCATCTTGGTATCGGTTGAGCTCTTTAAGAACTACTCCGCGATTGTAATGTGCCTCTGCATGACGCGGATTTAAATTGATGGCATGCTCATAACTCGTAAGCGCTTCTTCGTATTGCTTCAGCTTTTTGTATACATTCCCACGGTTGTTATATGCATTCGTGTAATTTGGTTTTAACTCAATCGCCTTATCATAATCTGCAAGGGCTTCCTGATCCCTGCCATATTTTTCATGCAGTATTCCTCGGTTGTAATACCCTTCTGCATAGTTATTATTTAAAGCAATGGCTTGATTGTAGTCGCTATAAGCCTCGTCAAATCGGTTAAGCGCAAACAAGGCAGCTCCCCGGTTGCCATAAGCAGTAAATTGGTTTGGGTCTATGCCCAACGACTTTTCTACATACTCTAATCCTGCTTCAAAACGGCCTTGTTGAAATTCAATCATTGCCAGGTTATTCAATAGGCGAGGGTTGGTCGAGTAAGCCGCCATCAAAGTGAGATATAGATTTTTTGCCTCATTGACCTTTCCATTTTTGTGGAGATGCAAGGCCTGAATAAACTGTTGATTTTGTTGTAAATCATTCATCTGGCACTCCTAATCACTGGATAAGAAATTGACTACCTTTTTTTAGTTTTATGGGTGTAATAGCGTTTTGTCAATATTAGAAACTCCCGGTCATTTGTCACCTTCGTCAGTCTTATCCACACTTCTTAAAGACTTATTCAAAAAAATCTCCACTACATCAGGCAGCTTTAATTCGTGTCTTAACAGCATTTTTGATATTGGATTCGGGAAAATTCGTAAGGATCTTTCGGTGGGGGGCAGCGTTTGACTTTCAATCCCCATTTTCACACTGTCATTCCCGCGCACGCGGGAATCCATTTTTGTTTAGCAATCAGATAGATTCCCGCTTTTGCGGGAATGACGAACTAAACGGCGTTCACTTCATTGAGCTTATCGCAGTGATGCTTTTGACCATAAGAAAAAACCACTCAAATCAATATCATACAAATTTATTGTAAAGTTAAGTTAATAACGTCAGGTTTTTGCTTCGCTCACAGATGAGTCATAGACAGGAGAGGACTGTGAGTACGCATAAGAAATTAAAGAGAAGAGGAATACACACTGCGTTAGCTGCTTTAAGTGTGATGGTATCGCAACCAGTGTGGGCAGAAGCATTAAATACCCAGTTGCCTAAACAACAGGAGGAAAGCTTTAGTGTGCCCGTTAATGTGGATATTCCGGCGCAGCCATTGGCGAATTCATTGCATGACCTGGGCAAGGCCACGGGCATGAATATTTCATTCCCCAATGACGTTGTCTCAGGCAAAACCGCGCCCGAAGTGCGCGGCCGCATGACGCGCAAAGAAGCGCTGCAACGCGTGTTGGGTGAAAGCGGGCTCGTGTCTAAAGTTGAAGGTAGCAATGTGATCATTCAAAAAACGCCTAAAACAGAGGATAAAAGTGTTCAGTTGGATAAGGTGGACGTACGGGCTAAAAGGTTCTATGAAATTGGTCCTTTGCCTGGTCTGGGTTTAACCAAAGAAGAAATTCCCGGCAACGTGCAAAGTATTTCGGCTAAAGAAATCAAAGAAGCGCATTCGCTCAGCCTTGCCGACTTGATGAATCGTAAACTGCAATCTGTCACGGTAAATGACTATCAAGGCAATCCATTCATGATGGATGTGCAGTATCGTGGTTTTAGCGCTGGACCGCAGATCGGAACACCTCAAGGGTTGAGTGTTTTCCTGGATGGTATTCGTATGAACGAACCATTCGGCGATGTGGTGAACTGGGACATGATGCCCATGAATGCATTGCAGAGCGTGGAGGTATTTCCTGGCTCAAACCCTATTTTTGGATTGAATACATTAGGGGGTGCTTTTGCGCTCAAAACCAAGGATGGCTTTAATAATGTCGGCGTTGATGCAGATATTCTGACCGGTTCTTTTGGGCGCAAACAGTTACAGGTTGAAGGTGGTTGGAATAATGGCACTGTTGGTTTGTTTGCAGCAGGTAATTTCTTCCTTGAAGACGGCTGGCGCACGAACTCCCCAAGTAAGGTGAATCAGCTTTTCACAAAGGCTAGCTATCGTGGTGATAAGTTGGACCTCAACTTGAGTACGTTGTTGGTGCAGACGGATTTGGTGGGTAATGGCTTAGTCCCAAGCGAGATGTACCAACGGGATAGAAATGGCGTATTTACATCTCCAGACACTACTAAGAACAAACTGCAACAGTTTCAATTAAGTGGTAGTTATTTTGTCAATGATACTTTTTCTATTACGGGTCAGGTTTACCGGAGAAATAGTAAGCGCCATCAAAAAGGCGCTGATGTCATGACGGGTTATGATGAGCAATTGACGGCAAAGCGACTGCCCAATTCTAACGAAGAGTTCACTTGTACGTTCACAACGACTACTAGCAGTAATCGGTATGGTCTTCCCGACTATTTTGTAATCCCGGTCAACGTCTCCACGGGGGACGATAGCGATCTTTCTAACTTTCTTGGCGATGTCGATACAAATTTAAATGCCCCAGGAACCGTTGACTTACGTGCTAGTTATTCAAGTTTTCTTAACTCTGCTATTACAGAGCAAGGGTTGTTGGATAATTATCGTTATAACTATGATTTAAATGCCAACTTTACTGAGCAAGTATTTTATAACCGAGTATCCCCACCTGCGCCTGCTCCGCTGGGTCCCATTAATGGTGTCGGCGATTTTTCATACTATAGTAACTTTAGTGCAACACTTCAAAATTTGAACAGCCAGGGCAGTGGTGTTTTGCTGGATGATTCTAATTATTTTTACTCTACTGGTGGTGCTAGTGGAACCGATGTAATTAAGAACTATGTATTTATTTTGGCTGCTACTAACGAGTCCAATTGCTTATCACTGCACCCTCCCTCACAGGGCTATGAAATATATCAGCCAAATGGGATTGATCGCGTATATATTGACGGTGCCGGTTTTGGACAGCCTGGCTATGTGCAGGGAACACCTACTGCACTCCTGACTGATAACCAAATTGATCAAATTGTAGATGGCGCATCAATCCAGTTCAACTGGAATCTTGAGCATCATAAATTTATGATTGGCGCTGCGATTGATGCAGCCAATGCTGATTATACCAACTCACAACGTCTGGGATTTTTTGATGCCGATAGAAACGGTTACCTTGATCCGGCACAAGCACATCCACAATTTGTGGGTGCATTCGTACCTATCGAAAATAACAATTTCACAGGTACGAATACGACCAAAAGCATTTATTTCTCCGAAACCTGGACGCCTGTAGATGACTGGCATTTCAACGTTTCAGCGCGGTATAACGAAACACAAACTAAAAATAAAATTGCAGCACGTCGGGGGTTGTTTGCTTACGAGATCGGCGATGTAATTGCCATTCCTAGTGAGTTTGCTGTTTGTCCGAATGGGGACTGCTCCAATGTACCTCTCAACTTCAGAATTCCAAATTTATACAATCAGCTGGATTCTGCAGAAACCGAGAAATTCAGCTACTACTCATTGAACCCCTCCCTAGGTGCTACCTGGCAGGCTAAAGAGAACCTCAATCTATACGCCAACGTAGCACAGGGGACACGTACACCAAGTGTAATTGAACTAGGGTGTGCGCTTGATCACACCCCAACGGGAGTGTTTTATACCGATGGTCAGGGTGGTTCATATGAAATACCTAAGAGCATTTTAGAGAATCGCCAGTGTACTTTGCCTACAACGCTATCCGGTGATCCTTATCTTCCTCAAATTAAGGCCACTACTTACGACATCGGGATGCGCGGCACGATTGGCGAAAATATGCGTTGGAATTTGGGCGCTTTCCAAACTGATTTAAAAGATGACATCTTCTTTGTTGCTGTCGGTAATGGGCAGGGGTTCTTTGACACCGTAGGTAAAACCCGTCGTCGTGGTATCGAAGCTGGCTTGTCTGGTAAAGAGGGCAGGTTCGGGTTTGGTCTTAACTACAGCCTAACGGACGCAACCTTTGAAGATGATTTCCTCATGATCAGCAATGACAACAGTAGCTCATTTTATGTGCCAGCTATCGGTCGAGGAGTGATTAGGGTGAAACCTGGTGACCGTATGCCTGGTACAGCATTGCATAACCTAAATGCAAATCTTAACTATGATGTGACAGATAAGTGGGTGGTAGGCCTAACCGCGGTAATGCACTCTGATAGCTATGCGAGAGGCAACGAGAATAATGAGCATAAACAAGGGGTAATAATGTATAGAGAGGTTACTACCGGCGTTGGACAAGCCGTGCAGGTCCCTCGGCAGCAAACGAACAACCCAGGAACCCTTGCGGGCTACGCCACATTTAATTTCCAGACCAGTTACAAGATTAATAAAGAGTGGACCGCGACGATGATCGTTAACAATATTTTTGACAAAGAATATTTTAGCGCAGGGCGTTTAGGCCGCAATCCATTCTCACCAAGTATTTTGGGTGCCATTGGACCTGATGGTTATAACCATAACTCTAGTGATTGGTTAAGCACAAACTTTATCGCACCGGGTGCGCCACGTGGTGTGTGGTTCAGCTTGAATTGGCATTTTGTGCCAGATTAAAAGTGATAGAGAGAGTAGTCACTTGAATAAAGCAATATTTGTCAGGGTTTTGTTGGGAAGGGACTTACATGTGTGTATGCGTTTTAGAAAATTTAAAAGGCATTTGTGGTCCCGCCCAAATAGAACTTTATCTCAACCGACTTAGAGCTTGCGACAGACTAAACGCGTTGGGGTGAAGGTTACGCGGGCGGCCACAAATGCCCGTTTATTTTAACGTAAAAGGAGTAGTCATGAGAAATGTTACTTTGAAAATGGCGGTATTAGGAGCGTTAAGCTTTGTTGCTACAGAAACATATGCTGCTGGTTTTGTAGCTTTGTCTGCATCACCTACTGGTTCAGCTTATATCAATTGTTATAACGCTAACAGAGTAGTGCCACCAGCCACAGCAGACGATGTAAAAGGTAATTTTGGATCATTTCCAATTGCCAGTACCCTTCAGCCGTCTACAACTGTTAATAGTACTTGTTTTGTAGCTAAGCCCACATTTGAGTCCACTGCCCCTATTTCAGGATATACCTCTATTGGATCTCGTACATCAAACATTCTAGGGGATGCGGGAAATACTATTGGGACCCTTGTTGACCGTGTTTGGCGTAATGCTACAAATGATACTTGCATATTCGGCACTAGAGTGACGATGATTAATGCCGACCATGATTCCAGCACTGCTGGTACTCAGTATTTTGAAGTGAATGATATTGCGCGTGGTGGTTTTAGTAGCTCTGGGACTGTAAATGTTGCCTATACTATTTTTAGTACTACAGGTAATACTTCACCACTATATCGCGTAGGTAGAACATTTACATCTGTACAACATCGTGCACGTGCCTATAACACTGCAACTAATCAACAGGTAAATGGTACTGGCTATTTGGATTTACCAACGATTGGCGGATCTTCTACACTCGCTATTAATGGTGTAAATAGTCCAATTGATGCGACTACGACGGCATCAGCATCCGCTGCTCAGCAAGACGCACAAGTCAACAGTAATTGGGTGGATTTTACAGCCGACACAGTGTTTGCAGATGATGATGGGTCAACTAATGCTCTTTCTGGGTACACATATATTCAAGCTTCTTGCAATGCTACAGACCCCAGTACCTGGGTAAAAACTGGAGCTATTCGTTTACGCCAAACAGCGCAGGAGAATACCACATTCAAAGAGATTGCTATTGATGGTTATGCACCTCCAGGAGCGACTGTACCTTAATACTAATATTTATTGAGTCTTGAGCAAGGTGGTGTTTCCACCTTGCACTTTAATTGAGGAGTTTGATCATGGCTGTTAAGATTTTCAATGCAACAGAAACGACTTACACTGGCACTTCTTCAGGTGATTTAGTTGTTGGTAATGACTTGGCTAATGAGATTTTTGGCGAAGGTGGTAATGACATCATCGTTGGAGGTGCTGGTGATGACACCATCATAGGCGGAGATGGAAATGATCTCATTTCAGCTGGTGCCGGTGCTGATGGTGTTGATGGTGGTAACGGAAACGATATTATTGATGGTGGAGATGGCGACGATACGCTCTTTGGTGGAGATGGTAATGACTTCATCAGTGGAGGTGCTGGAAATGACACTATCTTAGGTGGGGAGGGTGATGATGTCCTGACTGGCGGAGAAGGTGATGACTACGTTGAGGGCGGCGATAGTAGCGCTGGGGATGAGACGGTAGATGGAAATCTTTTCTTGGCCACCTCACATGACCTTATGCTAGGCGGCGATGGCAACGATACTTTTGTAATCGGCGATGAAGAAAGTGCTGAAGGTTTGTTTATTGATGCTGGCGTTTCTGGATTAGATAATGAGGGTAATCCAGCGAGATATATTGACAAGATTGAGGCAGAAGAAGGCAATGAAGACGCAGGCTTTCTGGTTTTTGACACTGTCACTGGTCAATATGTAGAGCTTGATGACGATATCGCAGAAGAAGTACAAACTGATGTACGTTTAAATTTCGTTACTCGTCCTGGCTCATCTGCAATCAGCACTTTCGCAACAACTATTGCCGGTTACAATGCCGTTGATACTTTGGAATTTACTGAGTCTGGTGAGTTTGAAGATATTGTTTTCTCTGGTATTGAGCGTATTGAACTTGCCAGTGGGGTGAGTATCACGTTAGAGGCTGAGCAACTTGAAGAAAATGGCGAGTCTTTAGCTCTAGGGGAAATCAACCCGGGTACCCATATTTACGGTGTCGCTGGTGGTGATGTAGAAAACGTTACCGTTGAACTTGAGTTTGAAGAGGAAGAGTTTGAGCCCGCTGCAACGATTGTGGGTGCCACTCCGGTTACCTATGATAAAGCGGTATTTGAGGTAGATGACTACTCGGTTGCTAACCTGTACCACAATGTTGATGTCACCTATGACGCTTCAGAAGGCGAAGATGGTAGCTTCACTCGCATTGACGGTGCTAACGAAGGTAGTGATGCACATGAGATCGTATTGGGTAGCGAAGGCGTTGACTACGCGACGATGCGCCTGGGTGATGACACTGTTTACGGTAACGGCGGCAATGACTTGCTCATCGGTCATGGCGGTGCTGACTACCTGGACGGTGGCGAAGGCAATGACATTTTTGTGATCGGCGGTTTTGGTAGTGGTGTGCAAGGCACGACTTCTAAGGCAGATGACGGTAACAAAGAGTGGATCGCGACAGGCGCTAAACACGATGTGATCGTGGGTGGTGACGGTGTGGATACGCTGCGTATCACCACTGGCATTGGCGCTAACACTAAAGCCAACGGTACTGTGGTGCTTAATAACGACAACTTCAAGTCCATGGAAGTGGTGCAAGTGGGCGGTACAGTCGGTCGTTTGAACGTTGAAAACACTGACTTGCAGTTGCTCAATGATCATTACTACTTCAAGGCCAATGGCACAGTGGCTGATCTCTCCAACACTCTGGGTAACAACGGCGGCACTATCAACAATGTCGTGGTGGATGCTTCCGGCCTGACCACCAATGGCTTGCGTTTTGAAGGCAATGCCAACCAGCAGACCTTTATCGGTACCAGCAAGGCTGACGTATTTGTTGGCAATGGTGGCAACGATACACTGACTGGCGGCGGCGGTGCGGATACCTTTGTTTTCGGCAAAGTGTATGAGCAAGTCGTTACTGGCTCTTCTACCTCTGTGCAAACTTACACCAACACGGCGTTTAACCTGACCGGGGTAGACACCATCACTGATTTCACCCGTGGCACCGACAAAATCGAGTTGCATCTGGATCAGTACAGCCAGTTGGCAGGGTTTAACAGCAGCATGCTGCGTGTGAACAGCACAGGCACTGCGCAAGACGCGAATGATTACCTGGTGTACAACACCACCACCAAAACGCTCAGCTACGACGCTGACGGTAATGGTAGCGGTGCCAAGGTAGACATCGCGATCCTGACCGGTGTGAACACATTGTCTACTTCTGACTTTGTGATCGTGTAATCAATATTGTGACGGGTGGGGAAGCCCGCCTGTCACAATTCCTTACGGAAGTTTTCATCGTCAACATGTGGTCGCAATCCGAGACTATTAAAGAGGTCCTGTCCGAGCTTTGGCCAGCGTGGCGCAAAGTCTGGCTGTTTGGCGTCGTGACGCATTTATTGATCCTGGTGCCTTCGTGGTACATGCTGGAAGTGTATGACCGTGTCATTAACAGCCGCAATGTCTCTACATTGTTGATGCTGACCCTACTGGCGACCTTTGCCTATGTGGTGATGGAAGCGCTGGAGTGGCAACGCCGGCATGTGTTGCAGGCTGCCGCAAACCGCTTTGAGAGCCAGTTGCAGGCGCGTCTGTTTGAGCGTGTGTTTACCGCTAAACTGAGCATGCCTGAGTTTCCTGCGCAACAAGTCTTTTCTGATTTTTCTACGCTTAAAAGTACATTGCATTCTTCAGCGTTTTTAAGTCTGATGGATGCGCCTTTCTGCCTGATTTTTCTGGTGGCCGTATTCATGATTCACCCGGCACTCGGCTTGCTGACGTTGCTTGGCCTGTGTCTACAACTGGCACTCACTGTGCACAACCAGGCACGCGTGACGCCCATGATGAAGCAGGCTAACCTGCATGCGCTGGAGTCGCAGCGTTATTTTGCCAGCATCAGCCGTCACGGCGATGTCATGCAGGCGATGCAGATGATGGCGCCGGTTGAACAGCGCTGGTTAAAAAGCCAGCATGGTTTTTTGTGGCAACAGGCATT